>CAXBPL010000090.1:0-7386 GCA_963977615.1 uncultured Polaribacter sp.
AATAGAGATTGGTGGCCAAATGAATTACGATTAAATATTTTACGTCAACATGCATCAAAATCAAATCCTTTAGGAGACGATTTTAAGTATGTTGATGCTTTTAATAGTCTCGACTTTACAGCTCTTAAACAAGATGTTTTAGATTTAATGACAGATTCACAAGATTGGTGGCCAGCAGATTATGGGCATTATGGAGGTTTTATGATTCGTTTAGCTTGGCACAGTGCAGGAACCTATAGAGCTGGAGATGGACGTGGAGGAGCATCTGCAGGAAACCAACGTTTCGCCCCTTTAAATAGTTGGCCTGACAATGGAAATTTAGACAAAGCTCGTTTGTTATTGTGGCCAATTAAAAAGAAATATGGGAATAAAATTTCTTGGGCAGATTTAATGATTCTTGCAGGAAATTGTGCTTTAGAATCTATGGGATTTCCAACTTTTGGTTTTGCAGGAGGACGTGAAGATATTTGGGAGCCAGAACAAGATGTTTATTGGGGAAGTGAAACTGAATGGGGAGCAAATGAAGCTCGTTATGAAAATGAAGATTTAGAGCAACCTTTAGCTGCTGTTATGATGGGTTGGATTTACGTAAATCCTGAAGGTCCCAATGGAAATCCTGATCCTTTAGGTTCTGCAAAAAATGTTAGAGAAACTTTTGGAAGAATGGCAATGGATGACGAAGAAACTGTTGCTTTGGTTGCTGGTGGACATACTTTTGGAAAAGCACATGGTGCTGCAGATCCAGAGAAATATGTTGGTGAATCTCCTCATGGAGCACCTATTGAAGAAATGAGTTCTGGTTGGAAAAACTCTTACAAATCTGGTGTTTTAGAAGATACAATTACAAGTGGAATTGAAGGTGCTTGGACTCCAAACCCAACAAAATGGGATGCAGATTACTTTGATGTGCTGTTAAATTACGATTGGGAATTAACAAAAAGTCCTGCAGGCGCTCATCAATGGACGCCAACTGCAGCATCGAATGCAAAAATGGCACCAACTGCTGATAATCCAAATGGAAAACAAGCTTTAATGATGACTACTGCAGATATTGCTTTAAAAGTAGATCCTGCTTATTTGAAAATTTCAAAACATTTTCACGAAAACCATAAAGCGTTCGAAGATGCTTTTGCTAGAGCTTGGTACAAATTAACGCATAGAGATATGGGACCAATTGACAGGTATTTAGGTCCTGAAGTGCCCAATGAAGAATTATTATGGCAAGATCCTATACCTAAAGTAAAGTATACTTTAAGTGATGCTGATATTACTACTTTAAAAGAAAGAATTTTAAAATCAGGGTTAACGATTTCTCAAATGGTATCTACTGCTTGGGCTTCTGCATCAACCTATAGAGATTCAGATAAAAGAGGGGGTGCAAATGGAGCAAGAATTCGTTTAGAGCCACAAAAAAATTGGGAAGTTAATAATCCTGCTGAATTAGAAAAAGTTTTAATAGTTCTTGAAAATATTAAAAATAATTTTAAAGGCGATATATCTATAGCAGATTTAATTGTGTTAGCAGGAAATGTTGGTATTAAAGAAGCTGCAAAAAATGCTGGACATTCTATAAATATCGATTTTACATATGGAAGAGGAGATGCTTCGCAAGAACAAACAGATATAGAAGGTTTTAGTTATTTAGAGCCTTTAGCTGATGGTTTTAGAAATTATGCTAGAAAAGATTTAAAATTATCTACTGAACATTTACTAATTGACAGAGCTAACTTACTTACTTTATCAATACCAGAAATGACAGTTTTAGTTGGTGGTTTGCGTGTTTTAGGAATTAATTATCAAGATTCTAACTTTGGAGTTTTCACAGACAAAAAAGGAAGTTTAACAAACGATTTCTTTAAAAATATTCTTGATTTTTCTATCACTTGGAAAGCTACAAATGCTGATGAAAAAGAATTTATTGGTAGAGATCGAAAAACAAATGCCATGAAATTTGCTGGAACTCGTGCAGATTTAATTTTTGGTTCTAATACAGAATTAAGAGCAATCTGTGAATTTTATGGTGCAAATGATGGAGAAGTAAGATTTGTAAACGATTTTGTAAAAGCGTGGACTAAAGTGATGAATTTAGATCGTTTTGATTTGAAATAATGTATTTTTAAATTGATAAAAAAAAGGAGATTCTTACGAATCTCCTTTTTTATTTTATAAACTTTTTTAAGTTATTTACTCGCAAATAATTTAATATCGTTTGCAGAAACCTCTTTTTCTCCCAAAATCATTAAGCGTTCTATTACGTTTCTTAGCTCTCTAATATTTCCAGTCCAATCGTATTCTTTTAATAAATTTATAGCATCATTAGAAAACAATTTCTTAGGAATTCCTTGTTCATCAGAAATCTTAGAAGTAAAATAATCTACCAGTAAAGGAATATCTTCTCTTCGTTCATTTAAAGTAGGAACTTTGATTAAAATAACGGCTAATCTGTGATACAAATCTTCTCTAAAACGTCCTTCAGAAATTTCTACTTTTAAATCTTTATTAGTTGCTGCTACTACTCTAACATTTACTTTAATATCTTTATCTGAACCAACTCTAGAGATTCTACTCTCTTGCAATGCACGTAAAACTTTAGCCTGTGCAGAAAGGCTCATATCACCAATTTCATCTAAAAAAATAGTTCCTCCATTTGCAGCTTCAAATTTTCCTGCTCTGTCTTTATTTGCTCCTGTAAAAGAACCTTTTACATGCCCAAAAAGTTCGCTTTCTATTAATTCTGATGGAATTGCAGCACAATTTACTTCAATCATAGATGCTTTAGACCTGTCTGATTTTTCGTGCAACCAATGAGCAACCAACTCTTTACCTGTTCCATTAGAACCTGTAATTAATACTCTTGCATCTGTAGCTGCAACTTTTTCTATAATATCTTTTATATGATTGATTTCTTGACTATTACCAATCATTTCGTAATTTTTACTAACTTTTTTCTTTAACCTTTTATTTTCAACAATCAACACTTTTTTATCCAAAGCATTTCTTACTGTATTTAAAAGACGATTTAAATCTGGTGGTTTAGAAATATAATCGAAAGCTCCTAAACGCATTGTGTTTACAGCTGTATCTAAATCTCCATGACCAGAAATCATGACAATCGGAACTTCTGGTTTTATTTTTTTAGCTTTTTCTAAGACCTCAACACCATCCATTTTTGGCATTTTAATATCACACAAAACTAAATCATAATCATTATCTTTAATCATTTCTATACCCAACAAACCATCTTCTGCTTCTTCTACATCATAAGATTCATTTTCTTCAGAAATAATTTTCTTTAAAACTCTCCTAATTGCTGCTTCGTCTTCTATTATTAATATTTTTGACATTATAATCTGAATTTAATTCCTGTTCTTAAATAAAATGCATTTACATCATCTAAAGTAAATACATTTTCTCTATCTGCATTTCTTAATACGTTATTTAATCTTAAAGTATAGCCAGCATATGAATACAAAACTAGGTGTTCTGATAACGAATATTCATACCCTAAACCTCCAACAATTAATGATAAAGAAACATTATCTACTTGCTTTCCTTGAATTGAAACTGGTCTCTGCAAATGCGCATAATAACCATCTAAACCAACAAAAGCTTGTAAATTTTTCTTTTCATCAAACTTATATTTCACATTCATTTTTGGTACACCAACTGTGTAAGACCAATTTTCATTTATTTCGCTAAAATAGCTAACTAAAGGCAAAGGAAATGGAATACCTGCTGTTGTATTGTAAGTTAAACCTAAAATAAGTCTGTATGGTTTTTTAATCGTGGTTATTTTTGTTCTATCTTTTATAAAGAAGATTCCACCATTCAAAAACAAATCTTCGCTGGTAATTTTGTCATTTAAAGTTGCTGCCAATCTTGGAGAAACAGCATAAGCAACTCTCCAAGTATCATTTAATTTATGAGTATAAGCTAAGTTTAAATCGATGACAGTTACTTTTTCTAAAGAACTGGTATCAAAAGGATACGTATCATTTAAATTTAAAAATATATGATTGTACTCTCCACCAATTACAAAATATGTATCTTCTTTTATTTTAATAGGATAATTTACTAAAGCTCTAATTCGTGTATATTGATCTTCTGATTTATTTTTTGGAATAAACGAATATTCCAATCTTGCCAAATCTGTTAATTGGGCATTCGACAAAAAAGTAAACAGTAACAATACAAACAAAAAAAGCTTCTTCATATCTTATAATTTAATTATTCCTTGGCTTTACTTTCTATCTTTTCGAATTGAATTCCTGGTTTTGTATTTGTAAAAACATGCACATCTCTTTGTGGAAAAGGAATGTTAACATTATTTTCTCTAAAAGCTTTATCGATTGCAAAACGCAAATCACTTTTCACAAAACGAGCTTCAAAACTATCATTTAAAGAAAAAGCTAATTTAAAATTTAAAGAACTATCTGCAAAATCTGTAAATAAAACTCCAGGAGCAGGAATTTTTAAAATTTTATCATGCTCTTGTGCAATATCAAGTAAAAGTTGTCTTACCAATTCCACATCACTTCCATAAGCAACACCAACCTCTACATTTTCACGAGTTTCTGTTCCGTTTTCGGTCCAATTAAATAAAATATTGGTTAAATATAAATGATTAGGAATCACCAAAACCCTGTTATCAATGGTAACTGCTCTAGTGGTTCGTAAACGGATGTCTAATACTCGTCCTACTTTACCTTCCAACTCAATAATATCACCTGTATGCACAGATTGATCTACCAAAATAAAAATACCAGAAAGGATGTCTTGAAAAAGCGTTTGCAAAGCCAAACCAACACCAATTAACAATGCTGCTGATGCTGCAAAAACGGCTGTAACATTTACACCAGAAGCATTCATAGCAACCAAAAAGATAATGAGAAACACAAACCATCTTATATAACCGAAAACAGTTACAAATTTCTGCTTATCATTTAAAGACATTTTTCTTGTGGTAAACCTTCTTACTAATTTTAATATAAAAGAAGTAATAATTAGCGCTACAACAACAAATATTAAACCTTTTACAGTAATACTTATATCATCTGTTAATACAAATTTGTGATCTAATATAGATGTTGTTTCATCTACAATAGTGTCTTTAACTTTCTCTAAAGTATCTTGCATTTTTAACCTTTATATTTTAACCATTTATACAAATCTTTATAGGTTGGTTTTTTACCATACATTAAAATACCAACTCTATATATTTTAGCTGCTAACCAAACCATAAATAGGAATGTAACTACTAATAAAAGCATAGAGATTGTTAATTCTACCCAAGTAACTCCAAAAGGAACTCTCATTAACATTACAATTGGACTTGTTAATGGAATGTAAGAAAACGCAACAGCAATAGGTCCATGAGGATCGTTTGTTACAGTTGCAAAACCAACATAAACTGCTAAAATTAAAGGCAACATAATTGGCAACATAAATTGTTGTGTGTCAGTTTCATTATCTACAGCTGCACCAATAGCTGCAAAAAGAGAGCTATATAACATAAAACCACCTAAAAAGTAAAAGATAAATAGTACAAACATTTTTAAAATTGGTAAGCCTAAAACTTCTTGCACTATCAATTGCATTTTGTTAGGGTCTGCAGCTTGTTTTGCTGCTTCTAATTGTTCTGCAGATAAATTTGCAGTTTGCATCTCTGCCATATCAATTCCAAAAAAGGCTGTTAATGCTGTAGAAATAACAAATAAAAGAATTCCCCAAATAAAGAATTGTAATAATCCTGCAGAACCATTTCCAATAATTTTACCCAACATTAATTGAAAGGGTTTTACTGATGACACTATAATTTCTATAATTCTACTTGTTTTTTCTTCAATAACGCTTCTCATTACAGAAGTTCCGTAAATCATTACAAACATCATTAATAAATAACCAGCAATTGCACCTACCATTATTTTAATCCAATTTTTCATTTTTGATGATTCCTCACCAGAAAAATCGTACATTTTAATTTCAGATTGAATTTTAGACGCATTTATCTTCTCTAAATCAATACCAAAATAATTCAGCTTTTCATTTCCTAATTTTCGCTCAATTTTACTTTCTAAAGAGTTAATAATGGACATTGATGGAGATTCTTTTGAGTAAAACTCAATGGAATTTGCTAAAACTTCTAAACTATCGTTTTTAGGGATAATTAACGCTCCATAATAATCACCATTTTCTACTTTCTTTTTAGTTTCCTCAATTCCTAAATTCGTAAAATCTTCATAATAAACTGTTTTTGTATCTTTAAAATCATCCTTGCTAAACAAAGTAGAATTATCAACATAAACGATTTTCTTTACTTTTTCGTCGTTCTTTTTCATCAGAAAAAAAACTAAAAAACCTACACCAACCATTAATAATGGACTTAAAAAAGTCATCATTATAAATGATTTATTTCTCACTTTTGCAATAAATTCTCTACGTATAATTAGTTTTAACTTGCTCATCTTATTACATGTTTTTATTTATTGCTTGAATAAAAATATCGTTTGCACTTGGTATTAACTCCACAAAATGCTGCACTTCTCCTCTACTTGATAAGAATGATAACAATTCATTTGCAGAATTATTTTTACCTAATTTCACATTCATTGTCAACTCGTTTCCTAACAATTTAAAATCTGCAGGAAAAACTTCAAAACTCTCTTTTAATTTTGCTTCCACTTCTTTTGGATTTGCTGTATGTACACCAACTTGAAACGTATTGGTTCTAAATTCTCTTTTAATGTCGTTTAACTTTCCGTCTAAAATTTTGTTAGATTTATCGATCAACGCTATTTCATCACACATTTCCTCAACAGATTCCATTCTGTGGGTTGAGAAAATAATAGTAGCTCCTTCGTCTCTTAATTGTAAAATTTCTTTCGCAATTAATTGAGCGTTTATAGGATCGAAACCAGAAAATGGCTCATCAAAAATTAATAATTTAGGATTGTGCATTACAGTTACAATAAACTGTACTTTTTGCGCCATTCCTTTTGAAAGTTCTTCGATTTTCTTATTCCACCAAGCCATAATATCGAATTTTTCAAACCAATATGTTAGGCGTTTTTTGGCTTCAGCTTTACTCAAACCTTTCAATTGTGCCAAATACAAAGCTTGCTCACCAACTTTCATCGATTTGTATAAACCACGTTCTTCTGGTAAATAGCCAATATCTGCTGTGTGTTTTGGTGATAAAATCTCTCCATCTAAATAAACAGATCCAGAATCTGCCATTGTTATTTGGTTGATAATTCTAATTAACGAAGTTTTTCCTGCTCCATTTGGCCCTAATAAACCATAAACACTTCCTTTAGGAATATGGATAGAAACATCATTCAATGCTCTGAAATCTCCATAATTTTTTACTATATTATTGATTTCTAA
>CAXBPL010000091.1:0-7268 GCA_963977615.1 uncultured Polaribacter sp.
AGTGTTTCTACTGGAGGATTAATGGTGGTAGAAAATGATGAAATAAAAACTTTTTATAATCACTTAAATAGTGGTTTAGAAGATTTAGAACCTACATTACCAAATAGAGTTACAGTTAGGATTACAGCAACTAAATTTGATAGACAAGGTAATTTATGGGTTGCAAATATTAATACTGGTGATGAGTTGAAAAAATTATCACCTTCAGGTCAATGGAGTAGTTTTGATATTAGTTCTCTACAAACCATTTTTGCTTTTGGTTTAAGCGAAATTACAATCGATAATAATAACACTGTTTGGATAGGAACCAGAAGAAATGGCGTGTATGCTTTTAATGAAAATGGCAACAGGAAAAGAGCGTTAATTGCAACACCAAATCTTGGTAATTTACCAGAAACAGATGTGCTTACAGTTGCAGTAGACAAGAGCAATAGAATTTGGTTAGGAACCAGAAATGGCATGGTTGTTTTTAGAAATGCTTCCACAGTTTTTGATGCAGAAGTGTTAAATGCACAACCTGTAATTATTGAAGAAAATGGAGTAGGAGAACGTTTGTTAGGAGATCAAAGAATCAATACTATTTTTGTTGATGGTGCAGATAATAAATGGTTTGGTACAGATAATGGAGGTGCTTTATATACAAATCCTTCAGGGCAAACAACTTTAGCAAATTTTAGCAAATCAAATTCACCTTTACCTTCTAACAGAATTTTAAAAATTAGAGTAGATGATGCCAATGGAAAAGTTTATTTTGCTACAGATAATGGTATTGTAGCTTATAATAGTAACGTTTCGCCTTTTGGTGAAAGCTTAGGAGAAGTGTATGCATATCCAAATCCTGCTTTAAAAAATCATGAAACTATTACTATTGATGGTAGAAATGGAACCAATTTACCAAAAGGAACCAATGTTAAAATTTTAAATGTTGCAGGTAATTTAGTTTATGAAACCAATGTTGTAGAAGGACAGCAATTACAAGGTGGTAAAGTAATTTGGGACAAAAAAAACTTGGCTGGAAGAAGTGTAGCTTCTGGTGTTTACATTGTTTTATTAACGAATAATGATGGTTCAGAAACTGCTACAACAAAAATTGCAATTGTAAATTAATGGGCATTGTAAATACGAAAGCAATTGTTTTAAGTTCGCTAAAATTTGGCGATACTAGCCTAATTGTAAAATGTTATACAGAAGAAGAAGGTGTGAAAAGTTATTTGTTAAGAGGTGTTTTAAAGCCCAAAAAAACAGGAATTAAAGCAGCCTATTTTCAACCTTTAACGCAGTTAAAAATAATTGCAAAACACAACACAAAAGGCACTCTAAATTCCATTAAAGAAGTGCAAGTTGTAAACCCTTACAAAACAATTCATACAGATATTATTAAACAATCTGTGGTGTTTTTTTTATCAGAAATTTTAGCGAGTTCTATTCAAGAAGAAGAACAAAATAAAACATTATATAGCTATTTAGAAACGGCTTTTATTTGGTTTGATGTTCATGATAAGATTGCAAACTTCCACTTGCTTTTTTTATTGAATTTAACAGGCTTTTTAGGCTTTTATCCAGATACATCAAAGAAAGATAAAATTGGTTTTAATCTTTTAGAAGGTAATTTTTCTGATAATACTACTGATAAAAATGTGCTCTTTAAAAATGATTTTCATCAATTTAAAAAGCTGTTAGGCATAAATTTTGATAGTATAGAAAATGTCTCTTACAGCAAAAACGAGAGGCAGTTGGTTTTGCAAATGATAATTGAGTATTTTAAGTTACATTTGGACAGTTTTAGAAAACCAAAATCTTTACAAGTTTTAGAAACCATTTTTAGTTGATGATGAAGAATTTATTTTTTGTATTTATATGTTTATTAAGTACCATTTCTTTTGCACAAAAAGTTAAAGTTTTAGACGAAGAAACAGGTAAGGGTGTTAAAAATGTTACTGTTTTTAATGAAGCCAATACTGTTAGTTTAATTACTGATAATGATGGTTTCATGAATGTTTCATCGATTAAAGAAAATGAAATTATCTTTTTTTCTCATTTGTCTTATGCTGTTTATAAAATCAAAAAATCTTTATTAGCAAATCAAAATTTTGTAGTGTATTTAACGAAAGAATCTGAAGAGTTAGATGAAGTTATAATTTCTTCTTTTAAGAAAGATGAAAAATCAAAGAGAATTGCTGAACAAATAGCAGTTTTAAGTATCAAAGATATTCGAAAAATATCTCCACAAACATCCGCAGATTTATTGGCTGCAATTCCAGGAATAAAAGTGCAAAAATCTCAATTTGGAGGAGGAAGTCCTGTAATTCGTGGAATGGAATCTAACAGAGTTTTGTTGGTGGTTGATGGTGTTAGATTGAATAACGCAATTTACAGAAAAGGACATTTGCAAAACTCAATTACATTATCACCTAATTTGCTAGATAAAACAGAAGTTATTTTTGGACCATCATCTGTAATTTATGGAAGTGATGCTTTAGGAGGTGTTATTCATTATTATACAAAAACGCCAACATTATCTGAAGAAACAACCGTAAAAAGTGAATTGTTTTCAAGATTTTCAACGGTTAATCAAGAAATTACAACCAGTGTTTCTGCAGAAGTAAGTTTTAATAATTGGGCTTCTTTTACAAGCATCTCATATTCAGATTTTGGAAATTTAAGAGCAGGTGAAAACAGAAATCATGGTTTTTCTGATTGGGGAAAAGTATTTTATTATTCTGAGAATGTGAATGGTAATTATGCAGAAAATCCTACACTAAATTCAGATCCCAATTTGTTAAGAAATACAGGGTATAATCAAACTGATTTTTTGCAAAAATTTTATGTTCCTTTATCAAAGAATACAGATTTAAAAATCAACCTTCAATACTCTACATCTTCAGATATTCAACGTTTTGATCGTTTAAATGAGTTGAAAGATGTTACAGATACTTCTTCTTTGAAGTTTGCTGAATGGTATTATGGTCCTCAAAAAAGATTTTTATTATCAACGCAATTATTGATCAATCCAGATAAAAATTGGTTAGAAAGTGGTACAATTACAACTGCTTATCAAAATATACAAGAAAGCAGAATTCAACGTAAATTTGGTAGTTTAGATAGATCATATAGAGAAGAAACCGTAAATATATTTAGTGTAAATGGCGATTTCTCTGTGCCAATTACAGAAGATAAAACACGCATACTTTCTTATGGTTTTGAGGTTGCTTATAATGATGTTGGCTCAAATTCATATGGAAAAACTTTAGATATTCTTAATAATGAAATTGTTGGTTTTTCGAATGATTTTAAAGTACAATCACGTTATCCAGATGGAGGAAGTAGTTTTTTAACATCTGCAGTTTATGCGGATTACAGACAAGATTTAAGTCCAAAATCTACCTTAAATACAGGAATAAGATTTACAAATACCCATAAAAATGCTACTTGGATAGATGAATCTTTTTTAGATTTTGAATCTTTGACGTTAAGTAGAAATAATTCTGCAGTTACAGCAACTATAGGCTACGTTTATAAACCGACTAGAAATTGGCAATTAAATAGTGTGTTATCTTCGGGTTTTCGTTCTCCAAATATAGATGATATTGGTAGAGTTCGTGAAAAATCAGGAAACGTAACAATTCCAAATATTATGGTAGATCCTGAATTTGCATACAATACAGAAATTGGAGTTTTAAAATATTTTAACAACCGAAAATTTCGACTTGGAGCAAATATATATTATACTTTATTAGAGAATTATATTCAAAGAGATTTTGTGTATAATACAGATGGAAGTATAAAACAAGTTGAATTTGATGGTGAATTTGGAAATGCAGTAAACAATCAGAATAAAGGAAATGCGTATATTTTTGGATATACTTTAAATTATTTAGGGAAAATTTCTAAAACAATAAATACTTCTGGTTTTATCACCTATACAAAAGGAAGAACATATGATACTGAAGAACCTTTATCTTCAATTCCGCCTTTATTTGGTCAGTTTGAAATTAATTATGCAAAAGAAAAGATAGAATTAGGAGCTGTTTTTAGGTTCAATAATAAAAAAGATATTACAGATTTTAACTTTACAGAAGGCATAGATAATCACGACTTAACACCAATTGTAGATGCAAATGCAACTGAAGATGTAAACAAGTATTATGGAGCCCCAAGTTGGATGACTTTTGGCGTAAATGGAAGTTATAATGTAAATAAAAACCTTTCTTTACAAGCAAGGTTAGATAATATTTTAGACGAACACTATATAGAATTTGCTTCTGGAGTTTCTTCTCCTGGTAGAAATCTATCAGTTTCTTTAATGGCTAATTTTTAATATTTGTATTCTCATTTTTATTAAATTTAGAGATAAATTAAAAATTAGAATTTTTTTATGAATTATCAAACATGAGCAACCCTATAAAAAGAAGAATAAATTGGGTAGATCAATTAAAAGGGTTTGGAATTATTTTAGTAATATATGGACATAATTTTCCTTTCTTAGAAAGTTATATTTATACATTTCATATGCCTCTGTTTTTCTTTATTGGAGGGCTTTTTCATCCAGATACAATTAGCTTAAAACTCATAAAAAAAAGAGCAAATCAGATTTTGATTCCTTACTTTTTGTGGAGTTTTTTATTGTTTTTATTTTGGTTTTTTGTCGGTAGAAAATTTGGAGATTCTATTATTACAAATTATAGCCCATTAAAGAATTTTATAGGTATTTTTTATGCACAAGGAGATCATGAATATATGAGTTGGGGAATTCCTATGTGGTTTTTACCTGCTATATTTTTAAGTTTTTTAATTTTTGGTTTTGTAAAAAAGATTAATAGATTAAAATATCAAACACTAATTCTTTTCGTTTTAATAACTATTGGTTTTTTAATTCCTAGAATATTTAAAACACACGTTTTGTGGAGTCTAGATGTTTCTTTGGTTGCGCTTTCCTTTTATGCATTAGCTTATTATCTAAAAGCTTTTATACTCGAAAAAAAAACTGTTAAGAATCAAAATTTACTTTTTTTCGTTTTCTTTGTAATGCACTTATTATGTGCTTTATTTTTACTTGTAAAAGTAGATATGTACAGATCTTCTTATGTTAACGAATTTCAATTTTTACTGAATGCAATTGTTGGTATTGGTTTTTGGGTGTTAGCATTTAAAAAGATTAAAGAAATTAAAATTCTAAGTTACTTTGGGAAAAATACAATTCCTGTTTTAGCATTACATTTAAGAATATTAACAGCAATCAAGCTACTTTTATGGCTTACTATAGGATTGAAAATTTTTAATTTTAATGAAATTGAAAAAATAATTCTTGTAATTGTTCAGTTAATACTTTTGTATCCTATTCTTATTTTTATAAACAAATATGTACCAATTTTAAATGGAAAAATTAAGGCTAAAGCAAGAAATTAAATTTCACTTAGGGTTAAATATATTAATTGCAATTTTTATAACGATTGCATCTTATGTTCATATTCCATTTGGAAATTTCAAAGCCTGCCTTATTTATTTATGCCATTTTTTATTACTACAGTTTTCGGTATTTGGTTTTGTCTATATATTTAGTTTATTTCATAAGATTTTTAGAATCCTTTTTCCAGTCCTTTTTCTTATAATTGCTTCATTATCTTTTTGGGTTTATACACAAGACATTACTATTGGTGTTGCTTTAATACAAGCTACATTAGAGGCAAATATGGATATTGCTATCGATGTTTTAAGTTTGGAATTTATACTATATTTATCTGTAGCTTTAGTTTCTTTATTACTTTGGATTAGAAAATTTAAGCACTCAAAATTTAGTGCTATAAAATCTCCATTATTAGTTGTTGCTATTATTGGTGTTTCAGTATTTTTTTTAGTAGAAAATTATAAGTATGGTACCTTAAAAAGAAAGTTACCTTATAATGTTTACTATTCTTTTGTAAGCTATTTAAAAAAACCTAACCTTAAGCTGAAAGATGTAAAAGAGAATATTTTAACCAAAGAAGAAAATTTACATATTATTTTTGTGTTAGGAGAATCTTTAAGAGCAGATCACTTATCGTTAAATGGTTATAACAGAAATACATTGCCTAAACTTACACAGCAGAAAAATTTAGTTTCCTTTCAAAAAGTACACACGCCACTAACATATACAGCTATAAGTGTGCCTCAAATATTAACGGATAAATCAATAAATGAAACTAAAAGTAGAGAATTGGTAAGTTTATATAGCGTTCTTGAACAGGCTAATTTTAGTACAGAATGGATTGGAAATCAATCTTTAGAAAAAAGCTATGAAAATATTGTAAATACAAACAAATCTGTAACTATAATCGATAAATTTCATTCAGTTTTAAGTTTTAAGAAACAAAAAGATTTAAACCTTTTACAGCACTTTTCTGTTGATAGTCTTTCTGAAAATAACAAAATCTCTACACTACATATGATAGGAAGTCATTGGTATTATAATAGTAGGATTAATGCAGATTTTGAGCATTTTAAACCCATTGTTGCAAGTAAATATGTTGGTGCATCAACCAAAGAACAACTTATTAATTCTTATGATAATACAATTTTATATTTAGATTATTTTCTTAATGATTTAATAAATAAATTAGAAAAATCTTCAAAAAAAACCATATTAATTTACCTTTCAGATCATGGAGAAACATTGGGCGAAGATGGTAAATGGTTTCATGCTCAAGAACACAAAGCATCTAAAAACCCTGCAATGTTAGTATGGTTTTCAGATAATTTTGAAAAAAGTTATCCGTTAAAAGTTGATAAAATGAAGTTGAAAAAAAACGACTCAATTACGACAGATTTTTTATTTCATAGTATTTTAGACCTCAGCAATATTCAAGGTTTTAAATATCAAAAAGAGCAAAGTATTTTTAATTAAATAATAAATTTACTTTTTCTTTTTACCTTCATCTGTAAAATTATCATTCAAAGCACGTTCCGTTTTTATAATGCTTACAACAAGCGATAACATTACTAAAACCATTGGTTCCCAAGTTAATTCTATCACAGAAAAATTGGCTAATAGCAAACCACCAATTAAAGAAAAACCACTATACATTAAAAATGTTTGGTTAAAATTGGTGTTAGCAAAATCCCAAATTTGCTGATTTTGCATTGCTTTTGGAGTTCTATAACCATAGAGTCTGTTTATTTTTTTTGCCGGAAATTTCCAAAAAATAACACTAATTAAAAATAGCACTCCATTTGTTGTTAATACATATATAAATGAACTCATTGTATCGATTTTATAATTTTTAATACTTAAT
>CAXBPL010000092.1:0-7260 GCA_963977615.1 uncultured Polaribacter sp.
GTTCAAATGGGACAATTAGAGAAAAACGTTTCTTGGATTTCTTTATTTATTGCATTTGCACCAATGCTTGGTTTCATGGGTACTGTAATTGGTATGATTGGAGCATTTAATGATATTGCTGTTGCAAACGATATTTCTCCAGCAGTAGTTGCAGGTGGTATTAAAGTAGCCTTATTAACAACTGTATTCGGTTTAATCGTTGCAATTATTCTTCAAATTTTTTATAATTATATCGTTGCAAAAATCGATAGTATTGTAAACAGTATGGAAGATGCTTCTATCTCATTGATAGATTTATTAGTTAAGTATAAAAAATAATATTCAATATGAAAAGTAATAAAATTTTAAATATTTTAATTGCTGCTATCGCTATAATTGGTGGGGTTCTTTTCATAAGAATTTTTATGGAAGACTCTCAAGAGATTGTTGATAATGTGGATAATTTACAGAACACTGTAGTGAGTCCTTTAATCTCTTTTTCTTTTTGGTTGTTCATAATTGCAGTTATAGTAACAATTGCTCTATCTTTATGGAGCATGATTAGAAATCCAGAGAATTTAAAAAAGACCTTTGGAGGTATAGCAGTATTAGCTATTCTTCTTGTAATCGCTTATTTCTTGTCTGATAGTAATGTTGTTTATAACACTGCTGGAGGTATAGAAAGAGGAGGAGAAGAAGGTTCTTCAATAAATCGTTGGGTAGGAGCAGGTATTTGGTATAGTCTTATTTTAGGAGGTATAGCAGGTATATTCTTTATCGTAGATTTATTAAAAGGATTAGTTAAATCATAAAAATATGGCAAGAAGAGAAAATCCAGAAATTAACGCAGGTTCTATGGCAGACATTGCTTTTCTGTTATTAATTTTCTTTTTAGTTACAACTACCATGAATGTAGATTCAGGTATCTCTAAAAAGTTATCAGAAAAGCCACCACAAGATTACGTTCCACCTATCGTTAAGCAGAAAAATATTTTTGAGGTAAGCATTAATAGAAACAATGATCTACTAGTAGAGAATGAAGCTATGGATGTAAAAAACCTTAAAGATGCTGCTATTAAGTTTATAGATAATGGAGGAGGTATAGGTGCACCAGGTGAAGATGGAACTGCTGGACAAAGATGTGATTACTGTAAAGGTGAAGGCCTTGACACCTCATCTGACCATCCTAATAAAGCAATTATTTCTGTACAAAGTGATAGAGGAACCGAATATGGAACTTATATTAAAGTACAAAATGAATTATTAAGAGCTTATTCAGAATTAAGAAATAGATTATCTAAACAAAGGTATAATATGTCTTTTGATGAACTTGAGGAAGCTTATGATAATGCAAAGAATAATGCTGACTTGAAAGATCAGGTTGAAACATTACAGAGAAGAGTTGAAGATATTAAAAAAGCATATCCTCAAATTATTTCTGATATGGAACCAACATCGTAATTAATTATAAAATTTAAAGTATGTCTAAATTTAGAAAGAAGAAAAAGGGAATGCCTGCAGTAAACACTGCATCACTTCCAGATATCGTTTTTATGCTATTATTCTTCTTCATGGTAACAACTACTATGAGAGAGACAGATTTAAGAATAGAAAATCCTGTATTACCTAGCGCTACTGAAATTAAAAAATTAGAAGACAAAAGTTTGGTAAGTACAATCTATGTTGGTAAGTCTACAGATACTAATAGGGATGGAGTAGGTTATAATAAAATTCAATTGAATGATAAAATATCTACTGCAGATCAAGTTCCTGCTTTTATTTTAGGAAAAAGAGATAAAATAGCAGAGAAATTAGTTCCTTTTATGACTACTTCTATTAAAGCAGACAGACGATCTAATGTAGGTACAATTATAGATATCAGATTAAAATTAAGAGATGTAAATGCTCTTAAAATTAACTATTCTTCTACACCTGATGCGAAAAATTAAAAACAAAGTATTTTATAAAAAAGGATAATTCGAAAGAGTTATCCTTTTTTTTTTTTATTAAAAATTTAAAGATTTAATTTCCAAATTGTCTATATTTAATTTCAATTATCATAAAATGAAAAATATAATTTACATTGGTCTTTTTATTATTTCTATCACTAAACTATCTGCCCAGAAAGATTCACTACAACTAGGAGATAGCTATGCAGATGATCAAATTTATTTTTCAGTTTCTTATGCGCAACTTAATAATCAACCTACAACAATAAGTAGAAGCAATTTTTCTTATGCAGTATCTGCTGGTTTTATGAAAGATATTATCTTAAATAAAAGAGGAAATATATCTTTTGCAGCTGGTGTTGGTTATGGATTCGATTTCTTTAATCACGAACTTAAAGTGGAGGAACTAAATACAGGTACAAGCTTTGATACTGGTTCTGATTTAACTTCAAATATTTTTACATCACATAATTTAGAATTACCTATTGAATTGAGGTGGAGAACATCGACTGCAAAAAAATACGATTTTTGGCGAATATATGGAGGTGTAAAATTTTTATATAATTTATCAAATACATTTCGATTTGAAGAGAATGCAACTAATTTTAGCTATAATAACGTTAGTGCATACAATAACTTTCAATATGGTTTAACGCTTTCAGTTGGTTATGATGTGTTCAATATCAACTTATTTTATAGCTTAACTCCAGTATTTGAAAATGCTACGATAAATGGTGAGGATATAAATACCAGTATTTTAAAATTTGGTTTTATTTTTTATATTCTATAGAAGAAAATAAACAATTGAGGGTGTCACTAAACCTATAAAAAAACCGATATATATTTCTTTTGAGGTATGTGCCTTGAGTGTTAATCTTGCACTTGCTAAAACACCAGCAATTAAAAAAAGTATCATAATTACTAACGCAAAAGATCTTGAATGTATGTTACTTAAAATCATAAAGAAACCTATAAAGATTCCTAAAGACAATAAATGAACACTCGCTTTAATTTTAAAGAAAAATAGAACGTAAACAATAAATAAGGCTAAAGATGTTGCGTAAAAAAGCAAACTTAAATCTCTTAAATTTGCTACATTACTAATTGTAGTTCCTAATAAATAAAAAAGAAAAACCATCAAAGCAATAGGTAATTTTCTTTCTTTTATACTCTCTATCTTATAATTTTTAATAAACTTTAATTTCTTAAAAAGAACTATAATTAGCAAAGGAATTAAGTAGGTAACTATAAAAACTAAACTTAAAACCATTAGTTTTTGCTTACTGACTAAATTATTAGGAATTAGTAAAAAATATAGCATTACCCCAATTGTAGGAATTACAATAGGATGTAAAACAGTAGATATGTATTTATAAAATCGCACTATATTTCTTTTCGTAAACGAGCTACAGGTAAATCTAACTGTTCACGATATTTAGCAATTGTTCTTCTTGCAATTGGGTACCCTTTTTCTTTTAATATGATAGATAATTTTTCGTCTGTTAAAGGTTTCTTTTTGTTTTCTTCAGTAATAACAGTCTCTAATATCTTTTTAATTTCTTTGGTTGATACATCTTCTCCTTGATCATTTTTCATAGATTCAGAAAAGAATTCTTTAATTAATTTAGTTCCATAAGGTGTAGATACATATTTGCTATTTGCAACTCTAGAAACTGTAGATACATCCATGTTTATTTTATCTGCAATATCTTTTAAGATCATGGGTCTTAACCTGCGTTCATCACCTGTTAAAAAATAATCATATTGATAATGCATAATAGTATTCATAGTAACTAAAAGTGTTTGCTGACGCTGTTTTATAGCATCAATAAACCACTTTGCAGCATCTAGTTTTTGTTTGATAAAGAATACTGCATCTTTTTGAGATTTACTTTTCGTAGTAGCTTCTTGATATCCTTTTAACATGTTATTATATTCCCTAGAAACATGTAATTCAGGCGCATTTCTAGAATTTAACGTTAAATCTAGTTCGCCATCTATAATTTTAATTGAAAAATCTGGAACAATTTGTTCAGCAATTTTGTTATTACCAGCATAAGAACTTCCAGGTTTCGGATTTAACCTAGAAATTTCTGAATTTACTTCCTTTAGTTCATCTTCAGATATATTGAATTTTTCTTGAAGCTTTTTATAATGTTTTTTTACAAAATGATCAAAAGCATCTTCTAAAATGGCAATCGCTAAACTTCTAATCTTATTGCTTTCTTTAGCTTTTAATTGAATAATTAAACATTCTCTTAAATCTCTTGCTCCAACTCCAATAGGATCTAAGGTGTGCACTGCTCTTTTTAGAACAGAAATTACTTTTTCTTCAGTAGTAAAAACATTTGCTGTAAATGCTAAATCATCTACCAAATCTATAATTTCTCTTCTTATATAACCACTATCATCAATACTACCCACTAAAAACTCTGCAATTGCATGTTCTTCCTCTGTAAAATTATAGGTATTTAGTTGGTTTTTTAAAGATTGATGAAAACTGGTTCCTGCAGCATAAGGCACATTTTTTTCTTCATCATCTGCAGAATAATTATTGGCTTGAGTTTTATAATTCGGAATTTCATCGTCACTTAAATATTCATCAATGTTGATGTCATCAGCTTCAATTTTTTCGTTTCCATCATCTGCATCATCATATTCGTTTGACAAATCATCATCTATAGAATCTGCATCATCTTTCCCTGTATCTAAAGCAGGGTTTTCTTCAATTTCTTGCTTTAAACGTTCTTCAAAAGCTTGTGTAGGCAATTGAATTAACTTCATCAACTGTATTTGTTGTGGAGATAATTTCTGTAGAAGTTTAAAATTAAGACTTTGTTTTAGCATGGAATTAAATATACAAAAAAATGTTTAAAATTCAGCATTTTGTGGCGTTCTTGGAAAAGGAATTACGTCTCTAATATTACTCATTCCTGTTGTAAATTGTACTAATCTTTCAAAACCAAGACCAAAACCAGAATGTACAGCAGTTCCGTATTTACGTAAATCTAAGTACCACCATAATTCTTTTTCATCAATATCTAGGGCTTTCATTTTTTCAACTAAAACATCAAAACGCTCTTCTCTTTGAGAACCACCAACCATTTCTCCAATTCCTGGAAAAAGTACATCCATTGCTCTTACTGTTTTTCCATCATCATTTAAACGCATATAAAATGCTTTGATGTTTGCTGGGTAATCAAACAAAATAACAGGACATTTAAAGTGTTTTTCCACTAAATAACGCTCGTGTTCAGATTGTAAATCTGCTCCCCATTCATTTATAGGATATTGAAACTTTTTCTTTTTATTAGGTTTACAGTTTCTTAAAATTTCAAAAGCTTCTGTGTAAGAAACACGCTTAAAATTGTTTTCAACTACAAACTTTAACTTGTTCAACAAGTTCATTTCACTTCTTTCTGCTTGTGGTTTGCTTTTTTCTTCTTGCGTTAAACGCTGATCTAAAAAGGCTAAATCGTCTTTACATGTTTCTAAAACATCTTTTAAAACCGATTTTATAAAATCTTCGGCCAAATCCATATTGCCATCCAAATCCATAAAAGCAACTTCTGGTTCAATCATCCAAAATTCTGCTAAATGTCTGGTTGTATTCGAGTTTTCTGCTCTAAATGTTGGGCCAAATGTGTAGGCTTTTCCTAAAGACATTGCAAACGTTTCAGCTTCCAATTGTCCTGAAACAGTTAAGCTAGTTTCTTTACCAAAAAAATCTTTAGAAAAATCTATTTTTCCATCTTCAGTAAGAGGTGCTTTATTAGTATCAAAATTGGTAACTTTAAACATTTCTCCTGCACCTTCTGCATCAGTTCCTGTAATAATTGGTGTGTTTACGTAGTTAAAACCATTTTCTTGAAAGTATTTATGAACTGCAAAAGAAAGTTTAGAACGCACTCTCATTACAGCACTAAATGTATTGGTTCTTACACGCAAATGTGCATTTTCTCTTAAAAACTCAAAACTGTGTTTTTTAGGCTGAATAGGATATTCATCTGCATTAGAATCTCCTAATATCTCTATTTCAGAAACTTGAATTTCAACTGATTGTCCTTTTCCTTGGCTTTCTACAATTGTTCCTTTTATAGAAACAGCAGATCCTGTTGTAATTCTTTTTAAAGTGTCTTCTGGAGTGTTTTCAAAATCGATAACACATTGTATATTGTTAATTGTTGAACCATCATTTATAGCTATAAAACGATTACTTCTAAAAGTTCTTACCCAACCATTTACATGAACTTCTTGTAAAATCGAATCTGATTTTAAAATTTCTGCAACATTTTTCTGTGTCATTTCTTCTTGATTTTTTTGATTTACTTTAAAAACTTACTGAATTGTAAAGATACTTTTTTGAAGTAAAAAGTAAACTTAATTTGTCGTTAAATTAGAGGTGGTAAAAAAAATATATCTTTGAGTAGAATAAAGTAGCCATGAAAAAAATAATTTCCTTTAAAAGAATTCTAAAACAATTAAAAGATGATGCCATTGGTAAAGATTCTCATAGAGGAATCACCTTAACCTATGCTTGGTTGGCAAATCAGTTTGGACATATTTCTCTGGGTTTTATTCCCAGTTATTTAGTCTTTTATTTTTCAAATTTTAATGCTGTAAAATCAGCAATATGTGTATCAGTTTTTTGGTTGCTTTTTGAATTGTATAACTTTTTAGGGCCTTTGTTAAGTAAAAGCGAATCTAAATCTGACTTGGTTTTTATACCGAAAAAATCAACCTATACATTTAAACCAAAATGGAATAATTTGGCTTTTGATACCTTTACAGATGTTTGTTTTTTCGCTTTTGGTGCTTTTTTGTTCAGTTTATTAATAACACAAGGAGCAAATAATACAGTTTTAATTATTTTATCCATTTTAGCAATCTATTTATTGTTTGCTACCAGATATTGGTTTGTTACAAAAATGTATCAATTTTATGCGAGGTTTCCTTTTCAATTTCGATTAAGTCAGTGGGATTTTAATATTAATGCTGATAACAAATTAAAAGTTGAAAACTTTAAAAATTCATCAAAAAGAGCTGGAAATCATCTGTTGATTTATGGAGCTTTGAGCACTGGAAAAACAAGTTTAGGAGTTGGAATATTAAATGAATTAAGTATTAAAAATAATAGCTGTTTATATGTAAATGCATTTAAAATATTCAACTATTTTTTTAATGATGAAGATGATGTTTTAGAAGAGCATGAAATTTGGAATTGGAAATCTGCCGATTTTTTAATGATTGATGATATAAATCCAAGTGAACCAATTCAAGACGAATTAATATCACCCGAAAAATTACTCAGTTTTATTGATACGTTGAAACC
>CAXBPL010000093.1:0-7090 GCA_963977615.1 uncultured Polaribacter sp.
TTCAGTATTCAGTATTCAGTATTCAGTATTCAGTATTCGAAAATTAAAAAATCTATTTTATAAAAAATAATAATTACTAGGTTTTATTTAATTTCTTTGTTCTTTGTTCTTTGTTCTTTGTTCTTTGTTCTTCTTTCCAAAAACCGAATACATAGGAACATAGAAAACATAGCTTTTGTGGAGTTCTCCTCTTTGATACATTCTCTCTGCTCTTGACTCTTAGCTCTTGTTTCTCTTCTCTTTATTCTTTATTCTTGACTCTTCAAACTTCACTCTTCCAACTCCCAACTTCCTTGTATCTCTTCTCTTGTTTATAAAAATCGAACACATAGGTACATAGAAAACATAGCTTTTGTGGGGTTCTTCTCTTTGATGCATTCTCTGGTCTTGGTTCTTGGCTCTTGTTTCTCTTCTCTTTACTCTTTACTCTTCAAACTTCAAACCTCCTTCTTCAAACTCCCAACTTCCAACTTTTCTAAGCTCTTAACTTTAAATCTTGCATTATTTTGTTAAACTCTTCTGTAGTTGGTGTTAAATATACTTTGTCATCTACAAATAATGTTGGGAATTTTACAACACCTCCATACAATTCTTTGCTGTGTTCTCTTGCTTCTGCATCTTTAGAAACATCTTTGTAAATGTATTTTTCGTCAGTAGAATTTAAGAAATTTTTAAAGGCAACTGTATATGCGTGTCCTTGTTTTCCGTATAAAACTATTTTCATAATTATTGATTTATAAATTGTTCAAATTCGTTCACTTTCTCTTTTAAAATTGATGAAAATTCTTCGTTTATTACTTTACCTTCTTTAAAATTGTCATAAAAACTGGGAAGAGAAAATCCTATTACTCCTTTTGCACCCATTCTTGAAAACTTCTCAATACCTGCGTTTAAAACTGAAAAACCTCCTCTTGCTCCTGGCGAAGTTGCCATTAATAATAAGGGTTTGTTTCTAAATACATTTGCATGCACTCTTGATACCCAATCATAAATATTTTTAAAAGCTGCTGTATAAGAACCATTATGTTCTGCTAACGATACAATAAAACCATCATATTCATCAAACAAGGCAGAAAATCTTTTTGCGTCTTCTGGAAAACCGTTTTTTTCTTCGTCTTCACTATAAATTGGCATTGTAAAATCTCTTAAATCGATGACATCAAAAGAAGTATTTACTAAATTTTCTGCAGCAAACGTTGCTAATTTTTTATTGATAGATGTTGAGCTTGTGCTTCCTGCAAAGGCTAATATTTTCTTCATTTTAATATATTTTGTTATTTTGAACCTGTTCTCGATACAATTTTTCGAAAAAGAAAAATCACTCGAACTGACAGTTTCTGAACTTTTTACTAATTTTCATAAATTCAATTTACAACAGTGATCAACTGAAAACTGCGACTGCCAACTGAATACTAAACTACTGAATACTTGTTTCTATAACAGTTTCTCCTTTTACCATTTTTGCTACAGGACATTTCCCAGCCATTTCTAGTAATTTGGTTCTTTGTTCGTCTGTAATTTCGTTTTCAAAAGAGATTTCTTCTACTAAAGATTTTTTAATTCCTGAAGAAGTTAGCGCTTCTTTTTGAGAAACGATTACTTTTATTTCGCCAAGATTCCAATCTTTTCTTTCTGCATACATTCTTAAAGTCATGGCTACACAACCTCCAATTGCTGTTAACAAATATTCTACAGGAGTTGGACCTGTATCTCCTCCACCAGCTTTTATAGGTTCATCTAAAACCGCAAAATGATTTCTCATTTTTGCTTCTCCTAGATATTTTTTTTCTGATAAAAGAACTTCAGAAGTTACGTTTTTAGCCATTTGTAATTTTCTTGTTTGTAATGTATGATGTGATTAATAAAACCATCGCCAATATTGCTCCCATTTGTTCTCCATCACCAATCATAATATGTGCAAAAAATGCCAATATAAATGCGAAGAAAAAACCTGCATATGCCCATTCTTTAATTGTTTTATTTGCAATAAACCATAATGCAGTTAACCCTAATAATTTGGCAATTGCATACGGATAAATTATATACGTTGGATACTCAAAATTAGCAAACATTGTTGCTACTGCTTCGTGCATAAAAAAATACATTCCTGCTGAATAAAGCATTAATAACGTTAATAATCCTGTTGAGATGTAATAAATAATTTTTGTTGTTTTCATGTGGATTGATTTAGTTGATTGATTTTAATAACAACACAAAGTTACAAAACATTCTTTTATTTACCAAGGAAAATAAATCCAAGGAAATATATTAGATGAAATTGATTTGATAACTAAAGACTAATTGTTTTGAATATTTTTGCTTTTTCTTTTGATAATAAAGGGGTTTTTCCTGTTTATTTTTTGTTTTAAAAAAACTAACTTCGCTAACTTTCAATTCAGCTTTGCTGAACTTGATTTAATTTAAAATCAAGCATATTCGAATATAGTTAGATGTAACTACCATAAAAACTTGAAATGAACAAAGAACTTTACATTCAATTTGAAAATTGTTTCGGAATAGGAAAATTAGATCATCGATTTGATTTTGAAATAAGTAATTCCTATCTGATTTATGCCCCAAATGGAACGATGAAAACTTCTTTCGCGAAAACATTTGATTTAATTGCAAAAAATGATTCGAAACAAAAACCATGTGATAGAATTTATAAGAATAGAATAACTAAATACAAAGTACTAAATGAAAATGCCGAAATTAATCCAGAAGATATATTAGTAATAAATGCAGAAGATAATAATTTTGATGCTTCAGGTAAAATCAGTAGTTTCTTAGCTAGTAAAGAGTTAAAACAGGAATATGATTCTATATATAAGGAATTGAATGAAAATAAAGTTGAGTTTATAAAAAAACTAAAAATCATATCACAAAGTACTGATTGTGAGGTAGAATTTACAAATACATTTTCAGAAGATGAACATTCTAATTTTTTCGAAATCTTAAATCAACAAATTAATAATTTAAAAACAAAATTTGAAAAATTTGATTTTAGATACAATGATATTTTTGATAGGAAAGGAAACGTGAAAAAATTTCTTGATAAAAACGAAACGATTTTAGACCAATACATAAATGATTATAAAAATATAATTTCTAAATCAAGATTCTTTAAAGATTCATCTAACAACACTTTTGGAACATATCAGGCAAACATTATTATAAAATCTATAGAAGACAATTCTTTTTTTGAAGCTGGGCATAAATTTGTTTTAGAAGATGGTACTGAAATAGAAAATGTAGAAAATTTAAAATTAATAATTGAAGAAGAAATTCAGAATATTTTAAATGATGAAAAACTAAAATTATCATTTGACAAAGTAGATAAAGCTATTGGTGCTAATGCAGAATTAAGATCTTTTAAAAACGTCATAGAAAAAAACAATTTGATTCTAATTAAATTAAAAGACTATGAAAAATTTAAACAAGAAATTTGGATTAATTATTTTTCAGAATTAAAAGAAGAAGCAATAGTGTTATTGGGCTTTTATAAGTCAAAAAAAACTAGATTAGAAAAAATTATAAGTGAAGCTAAAAAAGAATTTTCATTATGGAAAAACAAAGTAACAACATTTAACTCTAGGTTTCACGTTCCTTTCAAGGTAAATATTATAAATCAAGAAGATATAATATTGAAACAAGAAACAGCTAATCTAAATTTTGACTATTCTGACAGAGGAAAAGAACCTATAAAACAAAATCGAGATAATTTACTTTCAATATTAAGTAAAGGAGAACAAAGAGCTTATTTTATTTTACATTTTTTATTTGAGATTGAAGCCCGAAAACTAAAACAAAATAGAGATTTACTAATATTCGATGATGTTGCAGATTCATTTGATTATAAAAATAAATTTGCGATTATTGAATACATAAAAGAGATTCACGAAAAAAATAATTTTAAAGTAATTATTTTAACTCATAATTTTGACTTCTACAGAACTGTTGCTTCAAGACTTAATTTAAGCAGAGATGCGTTTTATATGACTACTAAAAATATAGAAAATGAAATAACTTTTCATAAAGGTCAATATATAAATGATGTTTTCAGTTATTTTATTAAAAACCATACGAATCCTAAGTTTTTTATAAGTCTAATCGCTTTTGTAAGAAACTTAATAGAATATAGTGAAAACAAGAGTAACGAAGATTACTTAACGCTAACAAGCTGTCTTCACAGAAAAGAAGAATCTGAAAATTTATTAGCAAATGAAATTTTCAATATATTTCAAAAGAAGCTGATAAAATTAAAGGATAAAACAATTGATTTTGGGGAAGAAAAATTAATAGAACTAATAATCAAAACAGCAGATTCTATTAAACCAGAGGACTCAAATGAAATAGCTCTCGAAAATAAAATTTGTCTAGCAATAGCAATTAGATTAGAAACAGAAAAATATTTGATAAATAAACTTCCTGATATTGATGTAAAAACAATAAAGAAAAACCAAACTCAGGCTTTGTTTAAAAAATATTGTGAAAAATATCCTGACAGTAGTAATAGTTCCAAAATAGATAAAGTCAACTTAATGACTCCTGAAAACATCCATATTAATGCATTTATGTTTGAGCCTTTAATTGATATGTCTATGATTCATTTAATGAATTTATACCAAGAAATAAAAAGTTTAAATTAAAAAAAGCTCATCCAAACCCTAAAACCCAGCAAACAAGTCTAGCCCAGATTGAAACGACATCCTTTTTGCTTTTCGCAAAAAGATATAGTGGAAAGCTGGAAATAGCTCCTAAAAAAACAAATCAAAATACTGAAACAAGTTCAGCATACCCTAATTATTCATTTTTATAGAATCGATTTGTTTTTGCAAACGTTGTATATCTTCGAACTTTTTTTGTTGGTTAGACAATAACTGAATGGAATCTAAAATTTGACGGTTTTGCTCTAAAACAGTTTTCTCTTTTTCGAAATATATGTTGGTGTTTTCGCTGGTTCTCCAAGCTTCATTTAATTGCGTGTACAGTTCCTGATTCCAAGTACTTGGTTTTTTAGCATTTATCCAAACAACATCTCTGTATTCGCTATCTACCAAAGCCAAATCTGGAGTTGCAGAACCATCAAATTGCTGAGGATTGTCTTTGCTAATCGTGGAAACTGTGCCTAGAAAAAACATCCTTTTTTTACCTGCAATATTCTTAATATAAGGCCTAAATTCTACTGGCGCATTTGAACTCCAATCGTATTCTTTTTTAGATTCTTTTACTTTTAAAGGCATTGCAGAAACGCCTGCATAACCTTCTTTTTTGGAAGCATGATCGTAAAAATAGAAGTTATTTGTACCATCTGCAGGAATAAAAACGCTATAACTTAAACTGGTTCTTTCATTGCCAATTGGCTCTAAACCAAACCAATGATACAAGCCAGAAAAGGCGCCAACTTTGGTGTCAGAAAAATCGAAATCGGTTACATAAGGTTGCTGATTTTGGTCTTTTGGCGCTAATGGAATTTTTACGGCACTTTTCATATTCCAAGGTAAAGGATCTGAAAAACCTGCCAAAAACTTTAAACTTTCTGCTTGCAAACGCGATACTTTTTCTGACAAGGTATTTTGCTTGGTTAAATAGTTGTAGTTTTTCATTTCTTGTGGAGAAATGTACGTTCCTTTTCCGATGGTAATTCGCTCTAAATAATCGCTAAAATTATGTTCGCCATTTTCTACAACCATGACTCCACCAAAACTTGGATAAGGGAAAAAGAAACCTTTCCACTTTATGAGACTTACAACTTGCACCCAAGCACCTTTGTCGTTTTTCATATAATAAGTGTCACTTGGTTCGTAATTAAACAGCATCCAAGGGTTTAAACGTTGCACAACTGCATTGTAGGTATTTCTACTAAATCGTAAAGATTCGCCAATTGAAAAGGTTACAGGAATTCTGTTTTCGCTCGAAAAACGTGGAAAAGGTGTGGTGCTTGATACCGAAAAAATCTCTTCTGTATTGTCTTTAATTCCTTGCCAATAATATTTTTCTGTTGGCTGAATAGCCATTGTCCATTGATTGGAATCGTCTACTCTTACCAAATGTGGCAAAGAAACGTCTTTGGTTTCGCCTACAGATTCGTTCGCCATCGAAAAAATGTTTCTTAAAGGCTGAATTCTTTCGTTTTGTGTTAGTGGCAATTCTACAATTTCGATTCTATTTAAATCGTTAAATACATTGTAGGTTTGCATATAAACGTACATTTTTGAGTAAAAACCTACGTAATAAATTGCGCCGAAAAAGATTCCTAATAGTGCTAAAATTCCGATTCTACTGCCTGTACTTACCGTTTTTCTAAATCTTCTTAATCCAAAAAACAGTATTATAAAACATAGTAAAATAATGAAAATGAATTTTCTAAAGAATAATAGTGCTGGTTGATAATCGTCTCTTAGAAAGAAAATTAGTGCAAGAAAAATGATGCCTAGAATTATTAGATTTCTTTTCTGTTTTATTCCTTTATGCCAATAACTTTTTAACATATGTATGTGTTTGAAGTTGGGAGTATGAAGTTTGAAGTTTCTTACTCAAAACTATATTGTTTATTTATTTTCTGTTTGATTGTTTACGTAAATTATACTTCCAGCCAATGATATTATGATACAAATTAAAGATATGAATGGTAATAAATTATCCCAACCAAAAAAACTGCTATAATCAGATATAAAAAACTGAATTATTAATAATAAAACTGCAGCAATCAAAGCAAAATATCTAACTTTATTTCCCATAATAACAAATTTTTAATCCTAATATTTTTGCCACGAATTCACGAATTTAATTTTTTCTGATAACTGTGACTGAAAACGACCAACTTCATACTTCCCTCTTCCAAACTGCCACTGAATACTGCTACTGTAAACTGCTTACTTTAAATATCCTTTGTCTTTCAATCGTTCTCTTGCGCTTTTCTCCTCTACTTTTGGCTTCTCAATTTCTTCTTGTGCTTTTTCAATAGCCACTGGTTCTTTGGCTTTTAAATCGTTGATAAACCCTTTTCCACTTTCTACAACATCTTGAAATTTATCTTCTAAAGATTCTGATTGTTCATCGATTATTGCTGATGATTTAAAAATAAATC
>CAXBPL010000094.1:0-6968 GCA_963977615.1 uncultured Polaribacter sp.
CCTTTTTTATCAGCAAAACTATTTAAAGCGCTTCCAATGGCAATTAAAGTACCTCCAGAACTTACAAAAGCCGATAATTTATCTAACGTATTTTTATTTATAACACGACTATAATAGCCATTAGGTAAGATAATTACATCGTATTTAGAGAAATTTACATTGCTGAAATAATCTGAATCTAAAATGGTTAAAGGATACTGTAATTCAGTTTCAAAAAAGTGCCAGATTTCGCCAAAACTTAACGAAGAAGTTCCTTCTCCAGAAAGTAAGGCTACTTTTTGTTTGTTAATTGGTTTTACAGCAGACGAACCAAAATCTACACCAGTATCTGAAAAACCAGTAGTTGTTGTTGTTAATTGACGTTTATTTTTATCAGCAATTTTTATCAAATTTTCATCAAAATCTTTATTTCTGTTATCATTTCTTAAAATGATTAAAGTTCCTCTTTCAAAAGATTTTCCATTGGTAGAAAATGGTTTTTCAGAAAAACGAGGGACAATATTATTTTTTAATAAATCGCCTAAAAAAGTAGCATCTTCTAAGCTATTCCATTTAGAAATGTACGCATACGCATTTTTATCAACAGAATTTATAGTGTTTTTTGTTGATGGATTTGTTGTTGTTGAACTTACTTTACTTTGACTTGCAACAGCTTTAAAGCCATGTGCATAAGGCAAAGACCAAGCAGTAATGTCATAGGTTAAAGAATCTGCTAATTTTGCAGAAGGCTCAAATAAAACATTCACCATTTTTCCTTTTGGTTGATTGGTGTGAATGACCAAATCTCCTTCAGAAGATGTAAATTTTTCATCATTTTGATTGCTGAAATTGTAGCCTTTTACAGTTCCATTTGTAGCATACTCATAGTTGATGTCATGCGTATCTAATAATTTTTTAAGACGATTTGTTTTATCTTGATTTTCATTTTTTAGTACAAAACTTTTATACGCTACATCATTATTATTGAAAAACTTTTTGAATTCAGTATTTAACTTTTCAGCGTTTTGAGAAGCCATTTCTACTGTAGACAAACCAGTAGTTTTATGATGAATTGCTCTGTCTTTTAACGTTAAAACTTCACCTTCATTAGTATTTATTCCTAATCCAGCCATTCCATGACCTGCTTGTTCATACGTCATTCCAATGGCTCCCATAAAAGTTGGGTAGGTATCTCCATAACTTGGGTATAACAAATCGAAACTTTCTTTTGTAAAATATAACCAACCCTCTTTATCGAAATATTTTGCATGATTTTTACCAATTGCAGTCTGAAAATCACGTTGCCAATCTGTAATAATTTCATGAAAAGGTTCTGCAGCTGGCGCAAAATAATAAGGACTATTAATATATTGTTCATGAAAATCTACATGAATATGAGGCATCCATTTATTGTAAATTTTAATTCGTTGTTTACTTTCCACTTGTGTTGCCCAAGCCCAATCTCTGTTCAAATCGAATAAATAATGGTTTGGTCTTCCTCCAGGCCAAGGTTCATTGTGTTCTTTTGCGTCTTGAGTAACATCAAAAGGCGTACTTTTTACTTGGTTGTACCAATTTACATATCTGTCTCTTCCATCAGGATTTATACACGGATCCATAATTACAAGGGTATTTTCTAACCACGCTTTTTTGGTAGTTACTAAGTCGTAAAGTGTTAACATAGATGCTTCTGTGCTAGAAGCTTCATTTCCATGCACATTATAACTCAACCAAATAATCGCTTTTTTATTAGTTGTATTATCTGATAAAATTCCTGTTTGAGAAAGATTACTTTTTCTAATACTCTCTAAATTTTTGATGTTTTCTTCTGATGATATGTAAGAGACATACAAAGGTCTGTTTTCATTAGTTTCTCCATATTTTTCTAGTTGTACGTTAGATAAAGTGTTGCTAACGTATTCAAAATAATCGACAACTTTATGATGCCTTGTAAATCGAGAGCCAATTTCGTACCCTAAAAACTCTGATGGAGATTGAATTGTTTGCGAAAAAATAGATCCAATTGTTAAAAAAGATAAAAGTAAAATAGCTTTAAATTTCATAAAATAGTTGTTTGATATGCATCAAAAATAAGCAATAAATTTTATTCTTTGAGAAGAGAACCAAAGTAACAAGTTAAAAATATGTTAGATTGATTTACATTTTTTAAGTTCGCATAAAATAGTTGTATTTTTATCGAAAATTAAACAAACTACATGAACGCTAATTCAGATTCAGATTGTTGTAAAAAAAGTGTTATCAATTTATGAAAATAACACAAATACCATTCAAAAAAACAGGATTTTTCTCTAAAACAATGATAGATTATTTAGAGAAAAATGAACATATAACTTCATTTTATCATAATTTTCCAGACATTAATGGTTTTCATAATCAGATTGAAGAAAAGAAAACCTCTTTTCGTTTACAATCGAGAATTGTTTTGGTTGATGCATTAAAAAATCAATATAAAAGTTTTGATACATCAACAAAAACGAATCAAAATATTGAGCTGTTAAAGCAACAAAATACATTTACTGTTACTACTGGTCATCAACTAAATTTGTTTACTGGACCTTTATATTTTTTGTATAAAATTATCTCTACAATTAATTTAGCTGAAGAATTATCGGAAAAATTTCCAGAAGAAAATTTTGTGCCAATTTATTGGATGGCTACTGAAGATCATGATTTTGATGAGATTAATTATTTTAATTTTGATGGCAAAAAAGTAAGTTGGAACAGAAAAGATGGTGGAGCAGTTGGTCGATTTTCAACAGAAGGTTTGGAGGATGTTTTCGAAGTTTTTTCGAATCATTTAGGGAATTCTAAAAATGCAGATTATTTAAAAAACCTTTTTTCTCAAGGATATTTAAAGCACAATAATTTAGCAGATGCCACTCGTTTTATTGCCAACGAATTGTTTAAAGAATATGGTTTGGTAATTATTGATGGTGATGATAAAAATCTAAAACAATTATTTACGCCTTTTGTAAAAGACGAATTAGAAAACGAAACCTCTTTTAAAGAAGTCTCAAAAACGATTGAAGAACTTGAAAAAAACTATCCAATTCAAGTAAATCCAAGAGAAATTAATTTGTTTTATTTGGGTGATGACTTTAGAGAACGCATTGTTTTTGAAGATAATTTATATAAAGTAAACAATACAGAAATTACGTTTACAAAAGCGGAAATTTTAAAAGAAGTAGATGAAAATCCGTTAGCTTTTTCGCCAAATGTAATTATGAGGCCTTTGTTTCAAGAAGTTATTTTACCAAATCTCTGCTATATTGGAGGAGGAGGAGAAATGGCTTATTGGTTGGAACTAAAAGATTATTTCGATAAAGTTGATGTTCCTTTTCCTATCTTATTATTAAGAAATTCTGTGCAAATAATTTCAGAAAAACAAGCTGGAAAATTAGAAAAACTTACTATTTCTAATGAAGAAATTTTCTTAAATCAGTTTGAATTATTATCACAAAAAGTAATTGCAAATTCTGATTTGGAAATTAGTTTTAAAGATAAAAAGCATTTTTTACAACAACAATTTATGGAGTTGAAAGAAGTTGCTGAAAAAACAGATGTTACTTTTATTAATGCTGTAAACGCACAAGAAAGAAAACAAATAAAAGGTTTAGAGAATCTTGAAAAACGTTTGTTAAAAGCTGAGAAAAAGCGTCAAAAAGATTTAGTAGATCGAATTACAATTATTCAAAATGAGCTGTTGCCAAATGAATCTCTAGAAGAACGTCAGCGAAATTTCTCTGAGTTTTATTTAGCATATGGAAATAGTTTTATCATCAACTTAAAAGAAGCTTTAAAACCATTAGAGTTGGAATTTACTATTTTGGAATTGTAAATTTTAAATTTTTAGAAATGTCTCCTCAAGCACAGTCGAGAGCTCATTTTATAATTTTCGACTGCGCTTAAACTCACACAACTTTATAATGAAAGAAAAAGGACTTCACCCAAAAAATAAGTTTGATAAAGGATACAATTTTGATGAACTTATTAAAGTAAATCCGAAGTTAAAGCCATTTGTTGCAACGAATAAATACGATTCAGTTACAATTGACTTTTCGAATCCTGAAGCCGTAAAAGAACTCAATAAAGCATTGTTGTTTACTTTTGATGCAATTTCGGTTTGGGATTTTCCTGACGCTAATTTATGTCCTCCAATTCCTGGAAGATTAGATTATATTCATCATTTAAATGATTTAATTTCATCCGAAGAAAATATAAAAATTTTAGATATTGGAACTGGAGCAACGTGTATTTATCCACTTTTAGGAGTAGCAGCATATAATTGGAATTTTGTGGCAACTGACATCGATTTAGATTCTTTAGATACTGCTCAAGATATAATTTACGATAATAAACTGGAGTCTAAAATAGAATTACGTCAGCAATTAGATGAACAGCAAATTTTAAAAGGAATTTTAAAGGATGAAGATTCATTTTCGGCGACTATTTGCAATCCGCCTTTTTACAAATCTGCTGAAGAAGCACAAGGAGCAAACAAACGTAAAAACAGAAATTTAGGAAATAATGCTGTGAGAAATTTCTCTGGAAACAACAACGAACTTTGGTATGTTGGAGGAGAGAAGGCTTTTTTACACAATTATTTGTATGAAAGTTCTTTATTTAAAGAAAAAAGTCACTGGTTTACAAGCTTAGTTTCTAAAAAGGAAAATGTGGAAAGTTTAGAGAAATCATCCAAAAAATTAGGCGTAAAAGAGTTTAAAGTAATTCCAATGAGTCAAGGAAACAAAGTTACTAGAATTGTTTGTTGGAGATTTCAGTAGACACTTTTAAGTGTTCAGTCATCAGTTTTTATTCGACAGAATAGTTTTAAAAATACGTGAAATTCTAGTCAAATTTTCTGTGTAATTTTAATATTTCGTTTGCTGTTAATTAAAAACAACATCATTTATTTTATACTTTTTGCAAATAAAATGTAAGATGGTATAGACCAACATATGTACAAAAACTAAGCAAACAAAAGCATATAGAGGAACACCAAAAATTTGATAAGGCCAATAATAGGTCCAAACGCCTAAATAAATAGTAACTATTTCACCAAAGGCTGGTAGAATAATTGCTAAAATAATGGCTAAGATAATTTTATTTTTTTGTGATTGATGTTGTAAAAGAGGAATCAATTTTCCTTCTAATTTATACAAATAATGGAAAGCTAACATCCAAGCAAAAGGAACCCACAAAGGGATTTCTCTTGTAATTTGATGATATTCCCAATAACCGTTTGCAACACCCCAAGTTTCACCAACAATGCCACCAAAACCAGTTAAAAGCATACCCACTATCAATAAGTAATTCTTATTTGTTTCAGGTTTTAGGATGTCTTTATATATGTTATGAATTATTTTTAGAATTAGAATTCCTGCAATAATAGCATCATATTTTTTTAAAACGCCGATTATAACTCCAGCAATAATCAATTTTAAAACTGCTTTAATAACCTCTTTGAAGAATTTTTTATTGTTGATAATCAATTTTATGTTTTCTTTTTGGCAAAAATAAGACTCTGAAATTTGTTATCCATTTTATTTTTTAAAAAAACTAAATCAGTTAAAGATTATTTTATATGGTTTCATCAAAATCATTTTTGAAACTTAAATTTGTTTATAAGATTTAAAATTATGAAAAAGAATTTATACATTAAAATTGCGCTTATTATAGTCTCTATTATAATTCTCTATAAAGTTGCAGATATTTATGGAACACGTAAAGTTGACACCTTTCTAAAATCTAAAGACATTGCTTACAAAGATATTTCTGTAAATTTTTTGCTAGGGAATGTATCTCTCAAAGATGTAAATTACCAAAAAGATAGTTTATATTTTAAAGCAGATAAAATTGCTTTAGAGGGATTTTCATACATTAATTATCTCCAAAATGAGGAACTTATATTTTCTGATTTAGAAACTGATGATCTAAAAATAACTGGAAATTTTTTGCATCAATCTAAAAAAACAGATACAATTAAAAATGAAGAAAATACGAAATCTAACCAATTTCCAAAAATTACAATTGATGAAATCGATTTAAAAGATATTAAAATTGATGTTTTAAAAAGTGATAAATTTCCTTTAATCGTAAAAAATATTTCTATTGAAATTGATGATTTTGAACTAGATCCTATTTTAAAGAATTCAATTCCTTTTAAATATTCAGCTATTAAAACTTCCATTGTTGGCTTTGAATCTCAATTTTCTGAAGTTCAGAAAGTAAAGTTTAAAAAACTAAATTTTGAAACTGATCAAATAATTGTAGATAGTTTAGAAATTGTTCCTCTAAAATCAAAATATGAATATATTTATCACCTTAAACAAAAAAACGAAGAAGAATTATTAACATTAGTTGCTAAAGAAATTAAGGTTGATAACATTCAACTTACTCAAAAAGACAGGATGAGTTTTTCTATAGATACTATTTTAGTTGATGATGTTTTCTTTAATTTATATTTGGATGCTACTCATTTACAGGAAAGAACTAGAATTAAAAGTTTATACAGTAAAAGTTTAAGAGAGTTACCTTTTGATATTGATGTGAAAAAAATTGATATTATAAACTCAGAGATTGTTTATGAAGAATATACTAAAAAAGGTAATGATGCTGGTATTTTGGTATTTGATGATTTGAAAGCCCAAATTCAAAATATTAATAATAACGAAAGTAAAGTAGAAAAATTAACAACCGTTAATATTCAATCTAAATTTATGGAAACGTCTCCTTTAGATATTACTTGGACGTTTGATATTAATAATAAAAACGATGATTTTAGAATATTTGGAAGTTTAATGAATGTAAGTTCTAAAAATATGAGTGCGTTTATTAAACCTACTACAAATGTAAAAATTGAAGGACAAATTCATAAAATGTATTTTGATTTTGAAGGAAATAACAATGTTTCGAATGGAAAAATGGAAATGGATTTCAAAAATTTTGATATTCAAGTTTTAGATGAT
>CAXBPL010000095.1:0-6792 GCA_963977615.1 uncultured Polaribacter sp.
AAACTTGTGTGGATATTTTTAAATCTTCTAAAAAACGAAGTGAAGCAGCATCTAACCTAATGGATAAATAGTCATAATAACCAAAATCGATTAGATAAAATAACGTCAAAACAATGTATGCAAGTATCAAATAAAAAGTTGCGAATTTTTTATAAAAAGGATTGCTAAAAAAACGTCTGTTTACAATTAAAACCAAAAGCGCTAATGGAAAAAGAACAATCGAAGCTAATTTTATATCAAAACGCAAACCTAGCCAAAATGCTTTTTGAATTTCGTTAGAAGTTGCTGTTTCTAATTCAGCAAAAAAGGAGTAAAAAAGGATTCTAAAAATGAAATTAAAAACAATTAATAAAAGGAAATTGCTAAATATGTATTTTATGTAATTTGGGATTTTTTGCAGCATTATTTTCAATTAAAAAGCAAAGATATTTATTTTGAAATGGATAAATCGAATTATATTTTTATTTGCTTTGGATTTATTTGTTTTCTGAATTATATCAAACAAAAAGTTTAAAAAAAAATGCCACGAATTCACGAATTAAAAAGATGTATTTTCAAATTGAATTTTAACTATTATCCGAATAATTATTCAGAAAATATTCAGCTCCTTAGGAGCGAAAACTTAATAGTGACTCAACACAACAAAGGTGCAAAGCTCCTTAGGAGCGACATTTCATAAAACAATAATTGTTTAAATTTCAAATTAGTGAATTCGTAACAATAAATAAATCAATTTTCATTCAACAATTCATTTACAAAAGCTTCAAAATCTTTAGTAAATTCGGTATATTTTTCACCTGTTGCTGGTCCATTAAAACCCGTGTGAATTTTTCTAACCTTTCCTTTTTTATCCATAAATATGGTAGTTGGGTAAGAAATTATATGATTTAACATTGGTAATTTTTGTTGTGCCAACGTTTTATTAGCCAAATTACCAAATTGTGCTAATAAAACAGGGTATTCAATTCCTATTCGTTTTTTGAAACGCTTAATTCTTTCGTACGCAATTTCTCTCGTTTTTGCTTCTTCAAAAGCCAATGCAATAATTTGCAAATCTTTATTCGGATTATCTTTTATATACTTGACTAAAAACTTGCTTTCATCCAAACAATTTGGACACCAAGTTCCCATAATTTGAATAATGGTAACTTTGTTATTAAATTCAGGATCGCTCAAAGAAATGACTCTTCCTCTAGTATCAGGAAAAGAAAAATCGAAATATTCGTAGCCATTTTTTATGAAGGTTAAATTCTCTTCATTTGGCAATTCATACTCATTATTTAGTTTTGCTGTAAAAGGTTCTTTCCAATGATTGCCAGAATAGAAATACCCATTTAAAGTAGAATCTGTAGCTTTTGCTGTAAATAAAAATGCGTGAGCACCATCAAAAGTTGAAAGTTTTAAAGAATCTCCATCAACAACACCTTCTAAATATCTGTAATCGCCAGTTGTTGTTCTAAAAGTTCCTGTAACTTTATTATTAGTTTGGGTGAAAATTCCTTTGGCAAGATAGCTGTCAACTTTATGATCAGCACTAAAAACAGTTTCCCAATTTCCAGTAATATTTATAGCTGCTTCTTTTTTTGATGAAAATCGATTGTCACTTTTCATCGCTTCAAAAGGCACAATTTGATCTAAACTCGGTTTTATAAAACTTCCTTTTAAAGAGTTTTCTTCGATTTTTGCAATAATATAACCTTCAAAAACTGGTGTTTGTATCACAACAGAATCATTTTTATAGGTGATTTCATCAACAGTTATAATTTCATCAGCATTAAAAATTGTTAAAAGAGAATCGTTTTTAACTTCAAAAATAAAAGGCAATTCTTGGTTGTCTTGTACTTGTAAAACACCTCTATAAGTACCAACATCCAAAGTTTTGGTCGTATTTGTATTGCAAGAAATAAAGAGTAAAAAACTGACAGTCAATAGTAAAAAACGCATCGATATTGTTTAAAATTTAGTTCAAATTTACAATAAAATACTTACATCAATATTTAATAAAACCCTTAAAATTGGTTAATTTAGCCGCTGAAAAATTTCAAGAAAAAAACATGAAAATATCTTATAATTGGTTACAACAATTTGTAAAAATTGACTGGGATGCAACTAAAACAGGAGAGTTGTTAACTGATTTAGGTTTAGAGGTAGAAGGAATTGAAACCAAAGAATCTATAAAAGGAAGCTTAAAAGGCATTGTTGTTGGTAAAGTTTTAACGTGTGTGCAACATCCAAATGCAGACAGATTAAAAGTAACTACTGTAGATTTAGGTGATGGAAATCCTGTACAAATTGTGTGTGGAGCTCCTAACGTTGCTGCTGGTCAAAAAGTACCTGTGGCTACTATTGGAACGATGTTGTATGATGATAAAGGAGAAGGTTTCAAAATTAAAAAAGGCAAAATTAGAGGCGAAGAAAGTCATGGAATGATTTGTGCTGAAGACGAATTAGGTCTTGGAAGTGGACATGATGGAATTTTAGTTTTAGATGAAGACATTAAAGAAGGAACTTTAGCTTCGGATGTTTTTAATATAAAAACAGACTATGTTTTTGAAATTGGTTTAACACCAAACAGATCTGATGCCATGAGTCATTATGGAGTTGCCAGAGATTTAAGAGCTGGTTTAATTCAGAAAGATGTTCAAAAGGAATTAATTTCGCCTTCTGTAAGTAATTTTCACGTAGATGAAAGAACACTTCGTTTTGATGTTGAAGTGGAAGATAAAGAATTAGTACCTCGTTATTGTGGAATTACCATTACAGATATTACTGTAAAAGATTCGCCAGAATTTATTCAGAATCATTTAAAAGCAATTGGGATTGCACCAAAAAATAATATTGTAGATATTACAAATTATGTGTTGCATGAACTTGGGCAACCTTTGCATGCTTTTGATGCTCAAAAAATTAAAGGAACTAAAATTAAAGTAAAAACTTTAAAAGAAGGTACCAAATTTACCACTTTAGATGATGTTGAAAGAACGCTTTCTGCAGATGATATTATGATTTGCGATGCTGATGACACTCCACTTTGTTTAGGAGGTGTTTTTGGTGGCTCACAATCTGGAGTTACAGAACACACAACATCCATCTTTTTAGAAAGTGCTTATTTTAATCCTGTTTCTGTTAGAAAAACAGCTAAAAGACACGCTTTAAATACAGATGCTTCTTTTCGATTTGAAAGAGGAATTGATATTAATATGACAGAATATGCTTTGAAAAGAGCTGCTTTGTTAATTGAAGAATATGCAGGAGGTAAGTTAGCTTCTGATATTTCTGATTTTTATCCTGTTAAAGTGCAAGATTTTCAAGTGTTTTTCTCTTATCAAAATGCGTACAGATTAATAGGACAAGAAATTCCGAAAGAAAAAATTAAAAATATTTTAGCTTCTTTAGAGATTAAAATTAACAGCGAAACTGAAGGTGGTTTAGGATTAACAATTCCATCTTACAGAACAGATGTGCAAAGAGAAGCAGATATTATTGAAGAAATTTTACGTGTGTATGGTTACAATAATATTGAGTTTTCTCACAAATTAAACACCTCAATTTCTTTTGATTCTAACAAAGAAACTAAAATTGAAAACATTATTGCAGACCAATTAAGTTCTTTAGGATTTAATGAAACAATGGCAAATTCTTTAACAAAATCTGATTATACAAAGTTATCAGAAAACATTAATGAAGAAGCAAATGTTGCCATGTTAAATCCTTTAAGTAGCGATTTAGATGTGATGCGTCAATCTTTGTTGTTTAGTGGTTTAGAGTCTGTTTCTTACAATTTAAATAGAAGAAATAACTCATTAAAGTTTTATGAATTTGGTAAAACATATCATAATTATAATAGCAAATATCAAGAAGATAAACACTTAACCTTGTTTGTTACTGGAAACAGAACTAAAGATTCTTGGAATAGCAAAACAACAGCATCTGATTTCTTTTATGTGAAAGGAATTATAACATCAGTTTTAGAAAGGTTGGGAATTAGTGGTTTTAAAACTACACCAACAAAAAACGATGTGTTTTCTGAAGGAATTGCTTTAAGCTTAGGGAAAATTAAAGTTGCTGAATTTGGTGTTGTAAAAAGATCAATTTTAAAAGAATTCGGAATTAAACAAGAAGTCTTATTTGCAGATTTTAATTGGGATAATATTTTAAAATTAGCGAGTAAAAAACAGTTGAAAGTTACTGAGATTTCTAAATTTCCATCAGTAAAAAGAGATTTAGCTTTATTGTTAGATTCTAAAACACAATTCAAAGAAATTTACAATATTGCTTTTCAATCGGAAAAGAATATTTTAAAAGAAGTAGATTTATTTGATGTGTATGAAGGAGATAAATTACCAGAAGGTAAAAAATCTTACGCAGTTAGTTTTGTATTGCAAGATGATTCTAAAACTTTAGAAGACAATCAAATAGATAAAGTAATGCAAAAGTTACAGCAAAGTTTCGAAAAGAATCTAGAAGCTGTTTTAAGATAAAAGATGATAAAAAAAATTACCTATTTACTTTTTATAGCAATCAGTTTTTCTTGTGTCAAAGAAAAAGAAAAAACGAAGATTACTTTAGAAGAAGTAACGAATTTGGGTTTTAGTCTTCAAGATAAGTCAGATAAAGACGATGTTTCTGCAATGAATGAGCTTTATGATGTAAAAGCTTTTGCAGATATTTTTCTTTTAAAATCTACAGACAAAGAAATTCACGAATTTAATGCTGGTTTTTTTAGCGGATTTTCTAGAAATTTCAATTTTGGAGAAATGCTAGTTGAACAAAAAATCGATGGTGGTTCTTATGAATTTATAAGAGCTTACGAAGATGATCAAAACAATTTTCATTTGCTATTTAGACTTTATGGAGAGGGTTTAAATTACCATGATTACTTAGTGAAAGAAATTAATGGCGAACTCAAAATTATAGACATGTATATTTATATGTCTGGCGAATATTTGAGTGATACTTATAAAACATATTATAAGTCGATTTTAGATAAATCAAACGTTTTAACGAAAGATTTAACTGAAATTACAGCCTATCAAGATGCTCTTAAATTAATTGAAGTGAAAGAGTTGAATGTTGCTGGTAAATTTAAAGAAGCGCATAAAGTTTATAAAACTATTAGTAGTTCTTCTAGAATTACAAAGGCTTTTCAGTTGGTAAATATTATGGTTACCTTTAATTTATCTGAAGATATTTATTACCAAGCGATTAAAGATTATGAGAAAAGGTTCCCAAACGATCCTAGTTTATATTTAGTTTCTTTAGATGGTTTAATTTTAAACAAACAATTTGATAAAGCCATAAAATCTATTGATAAATTAGACGAAGTTTTAGGAGGTGATCCATTCTTAAATTATATAAAAGGAAATATTTATTATTTCGAAAAAGAGTATGAAAGTGCTTTAGGAAAATATGCCATTGTAAATCTTGAATATCCAGATTTTATTGATGCTTATGACAGTGCTTTAGGTATTTATTTGGAGACAAATAATAATGAAAAAGTCATCGAAATTTTAGAATTATACGTAACCAAATTTGAGATAGATAAAGAAGAATTAAAGTTCAATTTATCTGAATTTTCTCCAGCATTTATAAAAACGAAAGAATTTAAAAACTGGTTTTCAAAAAAATAATATGTACAAACTACTGATAAGACCTATTTTCTTTCTTTTTGATCCAGAAAAAGTTCACTACTTCACATTTTGGGTTTTGAAACTATATTTTAAAGTTTTTCCTAAAGCTATAATAGTAAAAAAACTTTATCAAATAAATGACAAAAAGTTAGAACGTACTTTATTTGGTTTAACGTTTAAAAATCCAGTGGGTTTAGCTGCTGGTTTTGATAAAAATGCAGTTTTATATAATGAGTTAGCAAACTTCGGTTTTGGTTTTATAGAAATTGGTACAGTAACTCCAAAAGGACAAGTTGGTAATGCTAAAAAAAGATTATTTCGTTTAAAAGACGATCAAGGAATTATCAATAGAATGGGCTTTAACAACGAAGGTTTGGAAGTTGCCATTCAACAATTAAAAAAGAACAAAGGCAATGTTATTATTGGTGGAAATATTGGTAAAAACACACAAACATTACCTAAAAATTACACAGCAGATTATTTAGAATGTTTTGAAGGTTTGCATCCTTATGTAGATTATTTTGTACTAAATGTTAGTTGCCCAAATGTTGGAAGTCATGCAAAATTGAATGACAAAGAGTATTTGGTAGAATTAATTTCTGCTTGTCAAACATTAAATAATCAGCAAGAAAAACAAAAACCAATCTTGTTGAAAATTGCTCCAGATTTAAACAATCAACAATTAGATGAAATTATAGAATTGGTTGCAGAAACTAAAATTGATGGTATAATTGCTTCCAATACATCAACCAATAGAGATAATTTAAAAGCCTCAAAAGAACGTTTGCAAGAAATTGGAAATGGAGGAGTCAGTGGTCAGCCAATAAAAAATCAAAGTACAAAAGTGATCAAATATTTGGTAGACAATTCCAACAAATCTTTTCCGATTATTGGAGTAGGAGGCATCCATTCTGAACAAGATGCTTTAGAAAAATTGAAAGCAGGAGCAGATTTGGTGCAGATTTACACAGGTTTTATTTATGAAGGACCAAGTTTGATAAAGAGAATTAACAAAGCTGTTTTAAAGGATTTGTAAAATTTGTCATTCTGAATTTATTTCAGAATCTCACTTAGTTTTGTCACATCCAGTTTTGTCATTTTGAACTCGTTTCAGAATCTAGTTTAATAATAACTATGTCAGGTTGAGCGCAGTCGAAACCTC
>CAXBPL010000096.1:0-6622 GCA_963977615.1 uncultured Polaribacter sp.
CAACAAAAAATTGAATCAGAAAAGGAATCTTTTAAATTGAAAAAGAAATTAATCAATTTAGGAATTTTCAGGTTTGCTGTTTTTTTAGTTACCTGCCTTTTAGTTTACCTAACTTTTGGCAATTATCCAGATGTTTTTATCATCGCTTTTTTAGGTGTTTTATTGTTTTCTTTTTTGGTGACAAAATTCATCAACTTAAAAAGAGAAAAAGCAATTGTTGATGCAAAAACAGCCATTCATAAAACAGAAATTAAAGTTTTAAATCGTAATTTTCATCATTTAAAAGATGGAAAAGAGTTTGTGAACCCTACTCATTTTTACAGCAATGATATTGATTTATTTGGTATTGGTTCGTTCTTTCAGTATATAAATAGAACTTCTACTATTGATGGAAAAGCTGCTTTAGCAAACGTTTTTACTGAAAATAAAACAGATGGAATTTTTGAAAAACAAAATGCAATTAACGAACTTTCTAAAAAAGTAAAATGGCGTCAACATTTTTCTGCTTTGGCAAATTTAGTGACTGTAAAAAATAAAACAGCATTTATATCAGCATGGATTATTAATTACAAATCTGTTTTTCCTAAATTTTTATCAACCTTACAAATGGCGTTTTCAATTATTTCTATAGTATTAATTGGCTTGGCTTCCTTTGGTTTTATTTCTTTTAATTATATCGTGGTTTGGTTTTTTATTGGACTATTTACTACAGGTCGATTTTTGAAAAAGACAAATAATTTATACGCAGAAACAGATACAATTAGAGATACTTTTAAACAATATCATCAATTGTTAAATGAAATTGAAACCGAAAATTTCACTGCTAAAAATTTGGTGCAACATCAAAAAATAATACAGTCAGAAAATAAAAAAGCGTCCGTAATTTTTAAAGAATTTTCTAAAATTTTAGATGCTTTTGATCAACGAAGTAATATTATTATTTCGGTTTTAGGAAATGGTTTATTTCTCTTAGAAATTTACAACGCACGTAAAGTAGAAAAATGGATTGAAAGTTATAAAAATACTGTAGAAAAATGGTTTGAAGTAGTTGCTTATTTTGATGCTCAAAACTCATTAGCAAACTTTAAATTTAATCATCCAAAATTTATTTTCCCAGAAATAATAAAAGATAACGAAGTTATAAAATCAACCAATTTAGGGCATCCTTTATTAAAAGTTGATAAAAGAGTCGATAATGATTTTATAATTGATGATGAGCAGTTTTTTATTGTAACTGGAGCAAATATGGCAGGGAAAAGTACGTTTTTAAGAACGGTTTCTTTATCTATTGTAATGGCAAATTGTGGTTTGCCAGTTTGTGCAGAAAGTTTTACATATTCGCCTATAAAACTAATTACAAGTATGCGAACTACAGATTCTTTAACAGAAGATGAGTCGTATTTTTATTCTGAATTAAAACGCTTAAAATTTATTGTTGATGAAATAAAAGACCATCATTATTTTATCATTTTAGATGAAATCTTAAAAGGGACAAATAGCAAAGACAAAGCCATTGGTTCTAAAAAGTTTGTGGAAAAACTCACAAAATCGAAATCTACAGGAATTATTGCCACTCATGATGTGAGCTTGTGTGAATTAGAAAATGAGTTTCCGACCATCAAAAACTATTATTTTGATGCCGAAATTATTCACAATGAATTGCATTTCGATTATACTTTAAAAAACGGAATTTGTAAAAACATGAATGCTTCTTTTTTATTGCAGAAAATGGAGATTGTTTAGATTTATCTAAAAGAAAAAGTTCCTAATTATTCAAAAATTTTGAATAGTTAGGAACTTTTTTATGACTAATTATTGTAGTATAATTTCTAAATTAAATTATGCAGGTAACATCCATTTGAACTGAAATTGTGTATCAGGAACTTTAATTCTTTCTGTAATTCTATACATTCTGTCTGGTAAATTCATTAAATAGTCTCTTGCTTTTTCTGCTTCTGGCGTAAGATTTGTAATTTTATCAATTTCCCAAGTTTCTGTCAATTTCTTTAAAATATCAACATAATCAAAACCTGTATAAACACCCAATCTTTGTGCTACTGTAGAAAAATCATCAAACAAACTACCTTTTTCTCCAAAAGATTCTCTTAAATGCATGGCTGGCATCACAATTTTATGCTTCATCATATGTTGAAAAGCTAGCATCATTTCACTACCATCAATCTTAAAAATTTCTTTTACAAAATGTGCATACGCTTGGTGATGACGCATTTCATCTCCTGCAATTATTTTAGACATTTTAGCCAAAGCTTTGTGGCCTTTTTGTCTTGCAATTTTTGCTACATTATTATGAGAAACATAGGTTGCCAATTCTTGGAAACTTGTATACACAAAGTTTTTATATGGATCTGTTGATGTACCAATATCAAACCCATCTGCAATTAAATGTTGGGTAGAAATTTCTACTTCACGCATATTTACACGTCCAGACAAATACAAATATTTGTTTAAAACATCTCCATGTCTGTTTTCTTCAGCAGTCCAAGTTCTAACCCATTTTGCCCAGCTATTATCTGGATCTTGACAAACACCATCTAAATCTAATAACCAAGATTCGTAGGTTGGTAAAGCTTCTTCTGTGATTGTATCACCAACTAAAACTACCCAAAAATCGTCATGTAGTTCTTTAGACAGTTCTCTAATTTCTTCTACTTCAGTAATAAATGAATCATTCTGAGAATTAGGTAAAAAGTCGGTTGGCTGCCATATTTTTTCTGCAGGAATTAAATAGGTATCCATAAAGTGCTGCATCTTCTTCTCTAAAGTTAGCATTACTTCTTTTCTTACATTTTTTATAGACATAATTTTTTATTTTATATGTTCTTTAATAATTGTTTCTGTTGTTGCTAATAGCTCAATAAATGGCATTGAATCTATCTTTATAGGTTCATGTGTGGTAATTGTAATTGGGCTTCCAATACCTAGTGGAAATTTACCATATTTAAATACTTTCCAAGAGTTATTAATTGTTAAAGGTACAACATAACCATCTTGGTTGAATTTAGTTATTATTTTTAAACCATTTGCAGCAAATTTTTTAGGCTCTCCTGTTCTACTTCTTGTTCCTTCAGGAAAAATTGCTGCTCCCCATTTATTTTTATTTATTCTTTTAGAAAACTCTATCAATTCTCCAATAGCTTGTTTTGGATCTTTTCTGTTGATAAGTGCTGCTCCACCTTTCTTTAAATTATAAGAAATACTTGGTATTCCTTTGCCTAATTCAATTTTTGACACAAATTTTGGATTGTGCTTTCTAAAATACCAACCAATTGGAGGAATATCAAAAGTAGCTTGATGATTCGATACAAAAATTAACGAGCAGTTTTCTGGTAATTTATATTTATTTATTAGCTTCACATTAACACCAATAAGTAACATAGACCTCATTAAACTTAAATTTAAAGCTGCCACCACTTTTGCATGTCCTTTAGTACCAAATAAATTATATGCCAACCATTGAAATGGATGAAAAATAACCAATAGCAATACAAATACGAATACAAATATTGGCGAGAGGAAATAGCTTATTATTTTCATATTCTAAAACCAATTATTCCAAGGAATTCTTGATAAAATAACCAACAATCCTAATCCATAAAATATTGCAAACATTTTAAATTTTGCAGTATCTGTTGTTTTCTTTTTATGTTTAGACCAACCAATTGTTATTAAAACGATGGCAATAATCATCATTAAAGGATGTTCGACTGCTAATAACCTAACTTCTTTAGTTTTCATAACTGTTGCTGCATCTGTAGTTAATAACTCAAACCAAGGAGACATAAAGTACCAAACAAAGCCTATTAGTAATTGAATATGGGTTGCTATTAACGCAAATAAACCTATTCTTAAATCTTTGTCTGTAAATTCTTTTTTTTGCGTTAAACCGATTATTGCATTTACTACTGCAAAAATTAAAATTAAAAGGACCAAATATGCCCAATATGAGTGTACTTCTTTCATAATATTGATTGAGTTTTTGCTTTAAACAAAGTTACTAATTTTTATGCATAAAAAAGCCACTGTTTCTGATGTTTCAGAAACAGTGGCTTTAAAAATTATCTTAAATTATCTTACTGAAGAATGTAATCTGATCCTTCTAAAATAACATTTATTGTTGCGTTTCCATTAGTACCATCATAAAAAGCATACGTTACTGCGAATTTTTGCCCTTGTTCTGAGTTTGGAAAATTAGCTTTTAGAATTTTATTAATTTTTTCTAAACGAACTTCAATAGTTTCTTCCGCTTTTCCTGCTCTTAGATCGAAATTATTATACTGGCCATTTTCAACTAATGCATAATCTGAATTTATTAGAGTATACTTAATTGTATTATCTGGTACCCAAGTTGTTCCATTATGACCAAATTTTAAAGATGTATTGATTACAGTTGAAATAGCATTCCAAACAGTTCCATCGAATACAAAATTTACATTTCTTGTTAATGTATCACTACCATTATAGAAAGCATATTGTACTGCTACAAAATCTTCTGCTGCTGCATAAGGATATAATGTGTTTTTTAAGTAAATAGCTATTGTACGTTTAGCTTCATTTTCATCTCCACTAAAGTTATTAAAACGACCACTACCACCTAACAACTCATATTCATCTGATGAAAAAGTAATTGGAGCTTTCCAATCATCTGTTAACGTGAATCTCATTGTGTTTTCAACTAAAGCATATTCGTAAGTAGCATAAACTTTAACATCAAAAATATTATAGTTAGTACCATCAAATTGAAGAATCATTGTTAAAACAGGTCTTTCAAATTGATTATTGAAGGCATCATAAGAAACAACATAAAAGTCTCCTGAAACTGCTGCAGGAAAATTATTTAACAAAATAGTTTCAATTTTTTCTCTTCTTGTTTCAATATCTTCTTCTGGTTTACCTGTTCTAATATCAAAGTTATTAAAACTTCCATTTCCAGTTAATGCATAATCATCATTATCTAATTTATATGTTGTAGTTTTAGATTCATCTGTAGGGTTTTCTTCTAACTGAACCAACATCTCTAAATCTTCAACAGAAGATCCATTATACCATTCGTAAAACACTTTATATTTATCTCCAAAATTTGCATCAGGAAAGTTATTTAATAAAATGGTTTGAATTTTTACTCTTCTATCTTCTTCAGTTTCTGCTGCGTCAAAACTATCAAAACGCCCATTACCAACTGAATCATAATCGTCATCAGTTAAAGAATATTCAATTAAAGTCGGGTTTGTATTATAAGTTAAATCAATAACTGTTCCTTGAACTTCACTTGGAAATTTTAAGTCAAAGAAAGCATCAAAATCATCACTGTCATTTAAGCTAGAGAATCCTAAAGCAGTATAATCTGCATCAGTTACTGTATAAGCCTCAAATTTAATTGGGCTATATAACTTATAAGTTACTAATGCAGAAGAAGATTGATCAATTTCTCCATTTGGTAAATACGTTACACCTAATTGTGGGTATGTTTCTGATAAAAAACCTGGTATTAAAGATTTTGCATCTTCGTTATTGCTAAAGCTACCAAAATTTAATTCTAAGGTTTCATAGTTTTCGTCTGTTAACGTAAGTACTAAGTCATCTACAAGTTTATCGTTTTTAGTCAAAGCATCTACTTCTGTAATAACATCCTCTAAAGGATTACATGAAGTAAACATAAATGCAGTAATTGCGAATAAATAAAATATTTTTTTCATCTTTATGTATGTTTAAAATTTAATTTTTGCTCCAACACTAAATGTTCTTCCAAAACCATAGTATACTGCAGCTGTTGCAGCATCAGAATTTGTACCATCTTGTGCATCTGATATGTAAGTAGTATCGAAAATGTTGTTAACTCTAGCTATAATTGATGCGTCAAAACCTGCAAATTCAAATTTGTGTCTTAATGCAGTATCAAATAAATGAAAATCTGGCACTTCCCATGTATTAGGTCCTACAGATCCTCTATCACTTGGATCATAATCTGCAAATAAATCTGCAGCGTAATTATAATCTAACGTAAAAGTAGTTTCTGGTAAAATATCATAATTAAGTCCTAATGCAAATGTTGTTTGTGCAGCATCTCCAACTTTAAGGTCTTTTATAAATAAATCTACAGTTTGTACAACATCGTTATTTTCATCTATAATTTGAACATTTTCTACATTACTATCCCATCTCCAGTCTCCTAAAGAAGCCATACCTGTAATTTTCAATTTATCAGAAGCTCTAAATGTAGCTTCTAATTCTAAACCTTGGTGAATTGCATTTACTCCTAAAATGTTTGCAAAAGCATTTGTACCATCAGGTTGTTGGAATCTTAAATTTTCTGATCTATCATTCCAAAGTGTTCTATATGCATTTAAATTTGCAGTAAATTTTTCACTTCTAAATTTATATCCTAATTCAAAACTAGTAATTTTCTCATTTGGTGCATCATCATTAACATCTTCGTTATTTCTGTTAGCAAACACTGCATTAAAAAATGGTGCTTTTTCAAAATAACCAATGTTACCAAATACACTATGATTAGAATCTAAATTATAGTTTAAACCACCTTTAGAACCAAAACCAATAAAGTTATATTTATCTGAAGTTTGTAAAGGATCGCTATCTAAATATA
>CAXBPL010000097.1:0-6600 GCA_963977615.1 uncultured Polaribacter sp.
AAAAAACTAAGTTTTTTAGACAAAAATTTAACTTTATGGATTTTTGTTGCGATGGCTTTTGGTGTTAGCCTTGGTTATTTTATTCCAACATTTCCCAATATTATCAACTCATTTAGTAGTGGCTCTACAAATATTCCAATTGCAATTGGATTAATTTTAATGATGTATCCACCATTGGCAAAAGTAAATTATGCCTTACTTCCAAAAGTTTTTAAAAACACAAAAATACTTTCCATTTCACTTATTTTAAATTGGGTTATTGGTCCTGTTTTAATGTTTATTTTGGCCATTACGTTTTTACGAGATTATCCTGAATATATGGTTGGCTTAATTTTAATTGGTTTGGCAAGATGTATTGCAATGGTTTTGGTTTGGAACGATCTTGCAGAAGGAAGTAGCGAATATGGAGCAGGTTTGGTTGCTTTAAATAGTGTTTTTCAAGTTTTTGCATATAGTTTTTATGCTTGGATTTTTATAACTGTTCTTCCACCCTATTTTGGTTTTGAAGGTGCCATTGTAGATATTTCAATTGCAACCATAGCAGAAAGTGTTGCCATTTACTTAGGAATTCCCTTTTTATTAGGAATTTTAAGTCGATTAATTTTGGTGAAATTAAAAGGTGAAGATTGGTACACTAATAAATTTATTCCAACAATTTCACCCATCACTTTAATTGCGCTTTTATTCACAATTGTAGTCATGTTTTCTTTGAAAGGAGAGTTAATTGTAAAAATACCAATGGATGTTTTAATTATTGCAGTTCCTTTATTAATCTATTTTATATTGATGTTTATCATCGGGTTTTTCATGACCAAAGCATCTGGAGCTGATTATGATAAAACTGCCTCTGTTGCATTTACTGCTGCTGGCAATAATTTTGAATTGGCAATTGCTGTAGCTATTGCTGTTTTTGGATTAAATTCTGGACAAGCTTTTGCAGGTGTTATTGGTCCTTTAGTAGAAGTACCTGCTTTAATTTTGTTGGTTAAAGTTTCTTTTTGGTTGCGAAAAAAGTATTTTAAAAATATAAAATCTTAAAATATTTTACATCAAAAATTACATTTACAAATTAAAATAAAACCTTTGTGTAGTAGAGTTCGCTCCACAAAGGTTTCTTTTTTAAGTTGCTAAAATTCTAGAAAATTAATAGAATTACTCTTCCAAAATTTTACTAAAATCTGGTTTAAAATAATTCGGACCTTTTAAAACCTTACCATCTTCTCTGTAAATTGGTTTGCCATCTTCACCCAATTTACTCATATTAGATCGTTGAATTTCATTAAAAACTTCCTCGATTTTATCTTGCATTCCATGTTCTATAATTGTGCCACAAAGAATATACAACATATCTCCTAAAGCATCTGCAACTTCTACAATATCGTTGTTTTGAGCAGCTTCTAAATATTCTTCATTTTCTTCTTTCATCAACTCAAAACGTAATTTTTTTCTATCCTCAGAAATATGAATCGTTGGTTTGTTTTGAATATTTAATTTGAAAGCTGTGTGAAATTCGTGTACTGCTGCTATTTTGTTTTTCATTATTGTTATTGATTTTTAAATAAAAGATTGCTTCATTTTTTATGCTGAAAAAAAATCAACATTAAAAAATGGCAAAGACGAATTAAAACTTTTTTTGTGAATCATAAAAGAGAAGTTTCTATGATTTATTCGTAATTTTGCAAGGACAATATATAGAAACTTTACGAACATTTAAAACTTCGTAAAGTTGAATAATTCAAAACTTATAAAGAATTTAAAAAGATGTTTTTAGCTGCATATTTTACTACTGGAAGAATAATATTCATCATCTTTTTTATTTTAGCTTTTGGAGCTTTGATAGTTTGGAGTTATAAAAAAGATACTAAAAACCATGATCGTTATTACAAAAACGCAGGAAAAAAGGTATTAATTTATGGTGGCTTAATTATTGCCGTTTTTGTAGCTATTCGTTTTATTTTCGGGAATTAAAATAATTTTCTGTATATTATCTAACTCAAGAAATTGTTTCTTAATACTTTGTCTATAAAATTTTCAATTCTTTAATTGTCTTATATTTTTTAGTCTTTTCCAAGCTTTTCTGTGGATCGTTGTATAAATTACAAAACAACCAATATCTAACAAAAAATAGAAAAAGCTAATACCACTTGGAGGATTATTACTTGGTAAAAATTCGAAAATACCAAAGGCTATTTCTGGCCATTTCCAAGCACCAAAAGCTGTTCCACCAATTTCTAAAACAACTACTAATAAATACATTGTTAAGAAAAAAAGTTTGTGTTTTGGTTGTATCCAAAGAATAAGAAACACACCAATTGTCATTAAAAAACCAAAGACATCAAAAAATGCTATTAAATAAATTGTAGCAATTATAATAATTAAGATTGTTAAGAAAGATTCAATTGCTTTCTGATGTTTTTTAACGATGGATGCTTTGCTAAATCTAAATATTCTAGCATATAATACTCCATGACCAAAAGGCACGTAAAGTGGCACATTTTCTAATCTATACGTATACATATGCAATATTTTAGAAAAGAAATGTTCGCCAATAAATCCTAGAATTACACCAATAATCATTAATGTTCTTACTCTAGGGTTTGCTTTATAGAACATTGCAAAGAAGGCTAAAATCATGCATACATTTAATGTATTCTGAGCCTCGAATATGTTTTCATTAAAATAAGTACCATCAAAAAAAAGAAAGAAAACAGCAATGATAAAAAAGACGACCTCTTTGAAAAAAACACCAAAAATTCGTTTTAAATCTTGTTTTGAAACTTGTAAAATTTGCATTAATTTGAGTATTTATAACAATCTATTGTGTGATCATTTACCATTCCAACTGCTTGCATATATGCATACATAATTGTTGAACCTGTAAATTTAAATCCTCGTTTTTTTAAATCTTTGGATATTTTGTCTGAAATTTTTGAGGTTGCAGGCACTTCTTCTCTACTTTTAAAAGTATTGATAATTGGTTTATCATCTACATAACTCCACATAAATTTAGAGAAAGAACCAAACTCCTTTTGAATTTCCATAAACAATTGTGCATTTGTAATTGCACTTCTTATCTTTAATTTATTTCTGATGATGCCAGCATTTTGCATCAATTCATTAAACTTATTTTCTTGATATTTTGCAATTTTTTGATACTCAAAATTATCAAAAGCTTTTCTAAAATTTTCTCTTTTGTTTAAAATGGTTATCCAACTTACACCAGCTTGAAAGGTTTCCAAAATCAAAAACTCGAACAAAGTTTCATCATCATAAACAGGTTCTCCCCATTCTTTATCATGGTAATCTTGATACAATTTACTATCAGTTACCCAAAAACATCTTTGTTTCATCTAGTTGATTTTTATCGATTTTATAGCAGTTTGTCTTTCATTTACATACTCAAAAGTATCATCACCAAAAAAACCAGCTTCCTCCAACATAATTCTAATATCCTTATTCCATTCTTTTATAAAAACAGTTGTATTTAACTCAATTGCGTAGGCTGTATTTTTTTGAAGTGGATAATCTCCATTAAAAGGAACGCCATTTTGAGAATCCCACATTCCAATTGTGGTTCCTGCAGAATGTCCATATTTTCCTAATGGATGTGTATAAATTGATGGCAACAATCCTTCTTCTTTTCCTTGAGATAAAGATTGAGCAAGAATTTCATTTCCTGTTAACCCAGATTTCATAGTACTCGTTAAAATATCTTGAACTCGATTTCCTTTCTTAAAAGCATCTTTTAAAAATTGAGGAACCTCAGTTTCATCATCCTTTAATATATAAGCATGTTGTTGGCAATCTGTATTTAAACCAATGTAAGTGATGCCAAAATCGCAATGCAATAAATCTCCTTTTTGAATTATTTTTTCGTCATTTCCTTTAGAAAAAGATTCAATATGAGATTTTAGAACTTCGTTATTTCTTTGCACATCAATAGTAGGATGAAACCAAGTTTCTAAACCTAAATCAGTAACTTTTTGGCGTAAATACCAAACTAAATCTTCTGTAGTCGTTTCACCAGGAATAATTGTTTTTTCAGAAAAAGTTTCATCAATGATATCATGGGTTATTTTTACCAAATCTCTAAATAAAATTAGCTCTTTTTTTGTTCTAGTTTCTATCCAAGTAATCCCTAATTTTTCTGCGGATATTAATTTATCACTTAATTCTATAGGTAAATTTTCTACTAATTCATCATAATCAGTTTTTACCAAACCATCTGCCAGAGCAAAATGTTTAGACATATTAATACCAATTCTTTCAGGGTTTCTCTGTTTTATAATTTCTGCTAAGGCTTTCCATTGGTTAGGTTCCTTTTCTTTGTCCCAAGCAGATTTAATACTTTTACCAATATCATATCTTGCAACAGCTAATCTTTCTAAAGTGTTTTTTTGTTTATTTCGATAAAAAATAATGATGGTTCTTCTTCTTGCATTTAACCAAGTTGCAGGCAACATCGTTTTTAAAATTGGATCTTCATTATATTCTCTGGAAATTAATAGCCACATATCAATATTGGCTTTATCCATTAATTCTGGCAGCAAATTAGTAAACCTATCTTCTAAAAGCTCCTCTTTTAAAGAAGCTCTATCTTGTTCTTTTAAAATTGTATACTTAGTAGAGTTTTCGTTTTTCTCATCACAGGAAAATAAAATGCAGAAAATTAACAAAACGATAAATTTATATTTCATATAAATATTTTAAGTTTTAAAATTAATATTAATAGAATTAAAATCCTTATATTTTGGAATAATTTTTGAAATATATTATTAGTTTACTAACTTAAAAGAGGCGTTTACTCATTTTAAGTTTTCAATGAGAGAATACTAAACTACTTTTGAATTATAATAACTTATTAATTTTAAAAACATACTTATGAAACTTTTAAAACAACTACTCTTTATATTCACAATCGGAATTTTCTTATGGTCTTGTGGCTCATCAAACCTAAATAATACAATAGAAAAGGAAGAACCTGTTGTGATAGCAAATGATAGTTTGGAGTATGAAATTATAATAATTGATCCAGGATTTACAGCTTTTTTAAACAGTATTGCACAACCAGAAGGATTTTACAATCAAAGTTATTTAGAAGCTAGAAATAGAGCTTGGGTAACTTCTTGGAACCAGCGTTTTTTAAATCCTAATCAATATAATACAAGTATTTACGAAAACATGATTGATTATCAACAGAATATAGACTATGGTTATGAAGTAAACTACAAACTTTTTAATTACTTTTTATTTGCTCAAAAAAAATATAAAATGAATTTAGGTGGTGGTTTTAGAGCTAATCGAATTAATTAGCTATTTTTTTATAGCGTACAAAACTGTAATCTAATTTATTTTTATCGTCGGCTGTAAAACTTTCTATTTCAACTTGTTCCCAAATATCACTATCAATTTTTGGGAAATAAACATCGGCTTCAAATTCATGATGCACCAAAGTAATATCTAAAGTATCTACTAGGTTATGCTCCATAGCATAGTTATAAATTTGTGCTCCACCAATTACGAAAACTTGTTCCTCCTCTTTTGCCATTTCTAAAGCTTGCTCTAAACTATGAGCAATTAAACAACCATCCTTAAAATAATTTTTATTTCTAGTGATGATAATAGTCGTTCTATTTGGTAAAGGTTTACCAATAGATTCGAAGGTATTTCTGCCCATTATTATATAATGACCAGTTGTAATTTTTTTAAAACGTTTTAAATCTGCTGGTAGATGCCAAATTAAATCGTTGTTTTTACCAAGTGCATTATTTTTTGCAATAGCTGCAATAATTGTAATGATCATACCTTCTTCATTTTAAACAAAAATAGTTTAAAAGTTTTTTAAAATTGATGTTTTAGATGGATTTTGACAAAATTAGATGTTGTACGAATACGTTTTCGAAGTAAAAACATTGAATATCAATCAGAAAGAAATTCTTATTAATTGAAATTACTATAATTTAACCAATGATTTATTTTTAAATAATAATATTTCCTAGTAAGATATTATTGAAGTGATAATTCTTTATACAAATTGTTAATAATATTTGTGATAAAGAACTACTTACCTACATTTACGAAATAATTTAATATAATTATTATGGCAATTAAAAAACAATTTTTAAAGAGTAAACCAGTTTGTAAAGTAACTTTTACTGTACCAGCTGAAGATGCTAAAAAAGTTGCAGTTGTTGGAAGTTTCAATGAATGGAATGACAAAGCAACCCCACTTAAAAAATTAAAAAACGGATCTTTTAAAGGTACAGTTGATTTAGAATCTGGAATTTCTCACGAATTCAGATATTTAATTGATGGCGAATATCAGAACGAAATTGAAGCTGACACTTATGCTTGGAACGATTATGCTGGTGCAGAGAATAGCGTTTTAAGTTTATAATAATTACAATAAACTTCTATTAGATAACATATTAGTATAAAGATTTATTATTTTTCAATTTAAAAAGTATATTGATATTTAATTTCAATATACTTTTTTTGTTAATAATTTATTCGGATTTATACTATTTTTATAGAGTATCCTTCACAAACGTCTAGATATTTCTCTGGCATAAGATATTGATCCAATATTAATACCTGCTA
>CAXBPL010000098.1:0-6586 GCA_963977615.1 uncultured Polaribacter sp.
TAATTTTTACTCCATTAAATAATTTTCCTTCAGCAGAAACGATGTAAGATTCATCAGCATGTAAACCTGACAAAACCTCAACTTGATTTCCATACGTTTTTCCTAAACGCAACCAACGTAACATTGCTGTATTAGCTTGACTTACTGTATATATTCCAGATAATTGTCCGTTTTTAACAAGGGCATCAACAGGAATTAAAACCATTGTTGATGTATTTTTTTTATCGACAGGAAACTGAATCGTTGTAAACATGCCAGATAAAATATTCGCAGAAGTTTTTTCTAGTTTTACTTTTACTAAATATTGGCCACCCGTATTTTTAGCAGAAGTACTAATTTCTGCAACTTTACCCTGTAAAGTTTTATTGATTGATTTTACCAACACAGTTACCTCTGTTTCTTTATGTATTTGTGCAATTTCAGATTCAGGAACCATAGCAAGCACTTCAAAATTAGTAGGATTTTCTATGCTAATTAAAGTCATTCCTGGATTTGCCATATCACCTTTTTTAATGTTTTTACTGGTAACTATTCCACTAAAAGGAGCTGTAATATTGCTATATTTAAACTGTGCATCAATTTCATTTTTCTGCTGATTCGCAACTTCTAAACCTGCTTTTGCCATTTGATAATTGGCAGTCATATCATCCATTTCTTTTTGGGTAACACTGTTACTCTCAAGCAAATTTTTAAAACGATTGTAATTTTTTTCTGCATTTATAAAAGCTGTTTTAGCCTGAGTGATTCCTGCACTTACTTGCGCTTTTTTTGCTTGTAAGTCTGAATTATTAATAGATACTAATAATTGGTTTTCGCTCACTTTATCACCTACATTTACATGAACATTTTTTACAAAACCCATAATTCTAGTGCTTAATTCTGCACTTTTAGAAGCTTGTATTTTTCCACTTACAGACAAAAACGGATTGTTATTATTTACTCCAACTTTACTAACTTTCACATTAATTGCTGGTGTTGTATCTATAACTACTTTTTTTTCTTCACTTCCACAACTCATTATTAATAATGAAACTGTAAAGAATGTTATGATATGTATGTATTTTTTCATTTGAATTTGTTTTATTTTTTCTGAAAACTACGACTGCTTATTGCAACCTTTTTCTATTCTTTGGTTAAAAAATTTAAATACGTTTGTGTAAAATTATATTGATAAATGGTTTGATAATATTCTAATTGCTTTTGAGCAAACTGCGTTTCAGCAAGTAGTAAATCAGATGTTTTTTCTAAACCTTCTTTAAATCTATTTTTTCTAATTCGTAAAGATTCTTCAGATTGTTCAACAGCCAAACCTGTTAGTACCAAACTGTTTTTTGCATCTACTAATTGACGCTTTACTTTGTTCAATTCTAAATTATTTTTAGATACATATTGATTGTATTCTAATTTCGATTTTTCAAGTTCTGACTTACTTTTTTGAGCTTTTCCAAAACGTTTAGAGCCTTGAAAAATATCCCAACTCAATTGCGCACCAATTACATAACCACTTGCATCACCCTGAAAAATTTTACGATCATACATTTCATAACTTCCAAAAGCATTTAAACTTGGTAGAAAAGCCATTTTATCAGCTTTATTCATCGCTTCAAAACCTTTAATAGCTAATCCCATTGCTTTTATATCTGCTCTGTTTTCTGAGATGAGTTTGTCATCAACATTAAATTCAAAAACAATTAAAGGTTCTGTAGGTTTGTAAACAACATCATTTTTATCATTCATTAAAAAAGACAAATAATTGGACGCATTTTGCACATTACTTTTTGCAGTTTGCAACTGGTTTTTAACTTCTGTAACTCGGATTTCTACATTTAAAACATCAGCTCTTTGTAAAACTCCTTGCTCAAAACTATTATCTGCCATGATTTTATTTGCATTTGATGTTTCTAAAGCTTTCTCTAAAACCAAAACTCCTTGATACGCTAATTGCAATTGCATGTACGCTTTTTCAACTTCGAACACTAAATAATCTTCTGTTCTTTTTGTTTGTAAAGACATTGCTTCCATTTTAGACTTCGCTGCTTTTCGTTGATAAAAGCCATCTAAATTAATAAGTGGTTGCTCTACTTTAATAATAGTTGCAAAATTCTGAGTAGTTGTTGGGTTGTTTAACAAAGCTGGATTGAAATCTGCAGCTGTTAATATTCCCTGGTTTAATTTAGAACCAAAAGCCATTAAAGGATTTGTAGTAGAAATACCAGTATGACTTGCAGTGATATTTGGTAAAAACACCGCATTTGTTTGCTTATAATCTGCTTTTGAAGCATTAAATTCTTCTTCAGAAATTTTAATTGCTGTATTGTTTTCAGAAACTTTGGCTAAAATTGCTGCTTTTGAAATTGGCATTATTTCTTGTGCTTGCAAAAATGATATCCCTAAAAAGCAAAAAAGTATTGATAGTTTATTTTTCATCTATGTTTTCTATTTACTTACACAAAAGTAAGTTTAGAAAACAGGATGGTCTGTAACTTTTGTTACATGGAATTGAATGTTAATCTATTGATTTTTTATGCATTCTATTTTTTAAATTTTTAAGTAGCATAAGCCCTAAACATCCACCTAAAAAAGAAACAAATAAATTTATTGCTAATCTTAAAGCATCAAAATCACCATTATTAATAATCAGCCATGGATTGAAGCCTAATCGTCCAAATAATTTTATAACTAAAATACTCCCAAAAACTCCTACAATTGTGTTTCCCAAAAAACCAAAAGAGTATTTTTTATAAATAAGACCTGTAAAATTTGCACCTATAATTCCAAATAAAATACTGATTAAAGAAATTAATGTTCCTGTCATTGTTCCTTATTTCTAATGTCCATAATCCATTTTATCAACCTTACCACCCATTAATTTTTTTTGAATTATCATATAAACAAAAAGTAGAATAAAGCCAATAATTCCCCAAATTAAAGCAACTGACAAACCATATTCTGATGTTGCAGTATTGTAAATTGTTAAAGATTCATGTTTTGTATTTGTTGATGGTAAAATTACAGGAAACAAAGATGCTAAAGACGATGTAATTCCACCAAGAATTAAAAAAGTTGATAATACAAAAGCATGCATATCCTTCTTAATTTTTTTGATAAAAAACAACCCAATTAAACCTATTAAATATATGACTGGAAATACTAATAAATAAGGTTTATTAAAGAAATTATCTAGAGAATTAGGATTTACAAATTGCCAAACATATAAGGAAAATATTGTAAGAACTGCAAGCAGAATATTCAATTTAAAAATAACTCCTTTTAATTTATTATTTATTGATGAGTTCGTTTTTAGAATAATCCAATTCGCACCATGAATTGCTAAAGTAACCACAGAAATTACACCTATAATAATTGTAAACCAATCTATAACCCCTGGATGTGAAGCTAATGGACTAAAACTACTATCCCAAAGTGGTAAGAAAAAATAATGACCTTCATGTGTAGAAACTCCATTTTCTACAGCACCTAAATTTACGCCTCTAACAATATTTCCTAAAGCAATACCAAAAAATAACGCTAATAATAAACTGGAAACCCCAAAAGACTTGTCCCAAATATCTTTCCACATTTGATAGTTAAATTGACCTCTAAATTCTAAACCAATTGCTCTAAAAATAATTAACCATAAAACAATAATTAAAGGCAAATAAAAGCCACTAAAAACAGAGGCATAAAAAGTGGGAAAAGCCATAAAAAGCATTCCTCCAGCAGCAACTAACCAAACTTCATTAGAATCCCAAAACAATCCTGCAGATTTTGTAATTACCTCTTTGTCCTTTTCTTTTTTTGCAAAAAATAAATGTATAATTCCTGCTCCAAAATCATAACCATCTAAAATAAAAAACATTGCTAAAACTATTGCAATTGCTATAAACCAAAATACTTCCATAATTTAATGTTTTTTAGGGATTGGGCCTTGGTGAATTGTTTTACCTACTAAAACTAAAAACAATAATCCCAATAGCATGTATAAAGCTACAAAACCAAGTAAAGTAAACAATGTATTTCCAGATGAAACTGTTGGTGAAATTCCATCACTCGTTTTTAATAAACCATATACTAAATAAGGTTGTCTGCCCAATTCTGCAACATACCAACCTGTAATATTTGCTATATAAGGAAAAGGAACTAAAAACATAATTAACCAAAGTAATGGTTTTAAAGTATACAATTTTTTTCGCCATAAAAAGAAAAGCGCCAACAACATTACACCTATAAATATTGTTCCTAAACCAACCATAATATGATAAGAATAATACAATGTAGGAATATTATCTGGCAATTCCTCTTCTTTAAAATGATCCATTCCAATAATTTGTTTATCCCATTCTTGATAGGTTAAAAAACTTAATATATTGGGAACTGCTATTTTATTGTCTAACTTCTTTTCAACCATATTTGGCTGACCAATTAAAACTATTTCTGCTCCAGCATCTTCCGTTTCAAAAATACCTTCCATTGCTGCAAAAGCTGCTGGTTGATATTTAGCAACGTTTTTTGCATTCCAATCTCCAGTAGGAAAAGCAACTAATAAACTAGAAACTAAACCGAAAATTACTCCTGTTTTTAGGAACAGTTTTCCATACTCTACTTGTTTGTTTCTTAAGATATAAAAAGCGCCAATACTAGCTACAACAAAAGAAGATGTAACAACAGAAGCCATTTGATTGTGTAAAAAAGCTGGTAATAACCAAGGATTTGTAAATAACGCCGAAAAATTTTCTAACACAAATTTACCATTATCCAAAATTTCGTAACCTACAGGATGTTGCATCCAAGCATTGGTTGCCAAAATAAACCAACCACTTGCCCAAGAACCTAAAAACACTAAAAAGCCTGTTAAAAAATGGAGCTTTTGTCCCATTAATTTTTCCCCAAAAATAAAGAGTGCTAAAAAAGACGATTCTAAAAAGAAGGAAAACATCCCTTCCATTGCTAAGGTTTGACCAATAATTCCTCCAGTTAATTCAGAAAATTTTGCCCAATTAGTACCAAATTGAAATTCCATAGGAATTCCTGTTACAACACCCATTGTAAAATTGATGGCAAAAATTTTCATCAAAAATTTTGCTGCGTTGTTATATTTCTCGTTTTTGTTTCTTAAATATCTAAATTTAAAAAAGACGATTAATAATGACAAACCCATTGTTAATTGTGGGAAAATGTAGTGAAAGGTGATAGTAAATGCAAATTGCAGTCTATCATAAAAAATCATGTCTTCCATAATCTGGTTTTATACTGTAAAAATACAACACAGAAAAGTAAATCTATGTAATAATTGTAACTTAGAAAAAGTCTTTTTTTTGAATTATAAAACCATCTACCTCTTATTTAAAATCATTTACATGATCACTCAAATCATAAACAGGAACACTATTAATTAATTTTGAAATGATACTGCTACCAGCTGCACTTCTATAACCACCTGCACAATGCACCACAATTGGTTTTTTAGTTGGTATTTTTTCTACTGAATTTCTTAATTCATTTAAAGGAATTGAAATTGCATTTTCAAAAAACTTGCCTTCTGCTACTTCACTTTTATTTCTGATGTCAATAATTGTATACTCTGTTGGGTTGTTTTTAAAATTTTGAAGATCTAAAGACTCGAACGTTTTAAAAGTATCTGCACCCAAAGTAATTACAGATTTTATTTGCTTTTCATATCCAATTTTGGCAATTCTACTCAAAATTGTTTCTCTATCTGTGATGCTATCAATTACTACATAAAAACCTTCCTCAGGTTCAACAATTGCACCCAACCAAGTTTCTAATTTATCTGCTTCTGATTCTCCAATAATATTGATACTTCCTTCTAAATGATTCTTTTTATAGTTTGATGCACTTCTTACATCAATAATTAAATGAGCATCTTTTTTAAAATCTGTGATTCCAAAATTTAAAGGAATATTGCTAAATGCATTTTCAAAATTAGTTGCGCCTTCTTTATTAATATCAACATTAAAACCAAAATAAGAAGGTATAAAAGGTTGATCTTCTAAAATAGTTTTTACAAATTCAGCTTCTGTTACATCTTGAAAAGCCCAATTTTCTTTTCGCTCTTTTCCTAATGTACTTGATGCTGCATCACTCATATTTTTACCACATAAAGAACCTGCTCCATGAGCTGGATATACAATTGTTGCATCTGGCAAATGCGTAAATTTATTTTTTATAGTTTGATACATACTTTTTGCCAAATCTTCTCTTTTGGCTTTCATATTGCCCGCTTTTTCTCTTAAATCTGGTCTCCCAACATCACCTATAAATAAAGTATCACCAGAAAACATTGCATAATTATTAGTAGCATCCTTTGCAATAATGGTAATACTATCTGGAGAATGACCAGGAGAATTTATGGCAGAAAAATTAACATTTCCTACTTTAATTGCATCTCCATCATCAAAAGATTGATGTGGATAATTAGCATCTACCAATTTACTTGCATAAATTTTTGCGCCTGTTTCGTTATGAATTTGCAAATGACTGCTTACAAAATCTGCATGTGGATGCGTTTCAAAAACAGCAATTATTTTTGCATTATGTTTTTCTGCTAACTCATAATAAGGTTTTG
>CAXBPL010000099.1:0-6566 GCA_963977615.1 uncultured Polaribacter sp.
TCAATGGCAATTCCATCCATAGCAACTCTATTAAAAGGAGGGAAATCTCTATCTGCAACAATTTCTTCTTTTAAAATTCTACCAACAGATTTTATAAACGGAATTTCTTCAACCCCAAAATCTTGTGTTGAACTTAAAACGAATTCTAATGCTTTTTCTACTGAAATCATTTTTTTGGATGTATGATTGTTGAAATCTTTAATTATGTAAATGTTGAATTGTATAAATGAAAATAAAAAACCTTAAAAGCTATTTTAAATCTGTACAATACAAAATTGATTCTTAAAATATCTTTTACAAATGTTGCACAAAATCCATTCTTTTGCCTAAAATTCTGATGACAAAAATTTTATTTGATTCATTAAAAACATAAAAAATCACGTTAGATTTGAAACGATAATAATTCAAATTTCTAGCAAATATTGAAGCATCTCTTGCTAATTCTGGTCTGTTTGCTAATTCTTCTAAAAAAGATTCTAAAGAAATTAAATATTCTTTTGCAGGCTCTAAACCAAATGTTTTAATCCCGAATTTATAAATACCTAGAATATCATTTGAAGCTGCTCCAGATAGTTTATAGTTCTCCATTATCTACAGCCTTCATTAAATCGGATATACTTTTTTGACTAACTCCGCTATTAAACCCGATGTCAATTGCGTTTTTTAATTCTAAAAGTTTTAAATTTTCTGACTGATCTTTTCTAACTAAATCTCTTATATATTCACTATCGTTAGTAAAATCTCCTTTTTCAATTTGTAGTTTAATCCACTCATTTTGTTGATTTGTAAAAGTGATTGATTTTCTGATTGTTTCCATAATAAACTAGTTTGGTGCAATATAGTGATTATTTGCATCAATTTAAAGCTCCATAGACATCAAAACCATTTTCAATTCCATATAGGTAAAACTAGCATCTACTTTTTCTTTTAACGCTGTTAAGCCTTTTGTATCGCCAACTTCTTCTATTTCGTTTCTAATCTTTTTGTAGCGTTTTAAATCCATCAATTCTAAAACATCAATTTCTCCTGAAGGAATAAAACTCGCTAAATGATTTTCGATAGTTCCAGCAGTTAAACTTCTTTCTTTGGCAACTTCTTTGATGGATAAACCAGATTTAAATAACTCAAACGTAATTTGTTTGGTCGATTTTTTATCTTCTTTTTTCTGCTCGTTAAATTTATTAATTCCGTTTTTGGAGCAATATTCGTTAATGGCTTCCAAGATTTCATCACCATATTTGGCAACTCTGGTTTTTCCCATTCCAGCAATTGCCAACAGCTCTTTTTCTGTTCTTGGCAATTCGTCACACATAGCGTATAAAGATTCTTGTGTAAATATTTGAAAAGCAGCAATGTTTTCTGCAATTCGAATTTCATCTCTTAATTCGCGTAATTTTAAAGCCAAAATAGGATCACGTTTAGAAGCTACTTTTTTCTTCTTTTTAGGTTCTGTCTTTTGTAAAACTGACTTTGCTCTAACCTCTAAATAATCTTTGGTTTTAAATCCATTTGTCATTTTTTGTAAGGCAAACAATTTCTCATCTAATTTTTCTTGAAGCGAATCAAATTGTTTCGAAAAATCTGCTTTTACTGCTTTATTATCTGTCGAAAATTGAATTGCATCTAAAGGTTTTTGAATATTATTGCTAGTTTGATTTAAAAAATAATCAATCGCTTTTGTAAAACGCTCTTGAATTTGAGAGCTATTTTCTGGTAAAATATTAGCTTCAGAAATTTGTAAAAGTTGATTTTTAAATCCGTTAGAAACTTTCATTAAAGCTACAACTCCATCATCTTTTATGGTTTGTAAATGATCAATAACATCACCTTTTATACTGGTTTGATTTCTGTAAAAAATATCAATTAAACGTGTAATCGGATATAAAAACGGCTGATAATCTAACAATTCTATAATTAAATTTAATTGAAAATGTTTTTCGGATTCGTTTAAAATAGATTCATCAGGATGATTTTCTTCTACACTTTCATTAAAAATACTAACAGTTTTATCGTTGATGATAGCATTGCTTGTAATCTTCGTTTTTAACACCAAACCTTCTAAAGAGGTACATCTACTTAAAGCCACATACGTTTGTCCATGAGCAAAAGAAGCTTCTGCATCTATAATTGCTTTTTCGAATGTTAAACCTTGACTTTTATGGATTGTAATTGCCCAAGCTAAACGTAAAGGAATCTGTGTAAAAGCACCAATTAATTCTTCTTTAATTGCCTTTGTTTCATCATTTATGGAGTAATTAATATTAGACCACGTTTCTCTTTCTGTTACAATTTCATCTGCATCATTTGGACATTTTACAGTTACAGAATCTTTAGAAATTTTTGTAATAATTCCTATTTTTCCGTTAAAATATCTTTTTTCTTGCGATGAATCATTTTTGATAAACATTACTTGTGCACCTAATTTCAACTCTAAATTTTCATCATTAGGAAACGAGTTTTCGCTAAATTTTCCAGAAATTTCAGCTTTAAAAAAAGAACTCTTTTCTTTCAGTTTATTCAGCTCAGAATTGTTGATTAAATTAGCTCTGTTGTTGTGGGTTGTTAACGTTATAAAACCATCTTCTTTACTTGGCGAAAAAGATGGATTATAATTTCTATTTAAAATTTCTGCAGATTCGTTAGATAAAGTGTCTGTTCTAACCTCATTCAAAATTTTGATAAAGTCTTCGTTTTTTTGACGATAAATATGCTTCAATTCAATAGAAACTACATTGGCTTCTTGAAAGGCTTTTGAGCTAAAAAAATACACAGTTTCATAATGAGGTTGCAATAAACTCCATTCATTTGGCCTTACAACTGGAGCTAATTGTTGCAAATCTCCAATCATTAAAATTTGTGCACCACCAAAAACTTTATTTCGGTTTTTATAACGACGCATCACTTGGTCAATTCCATCTAACAAATCTGCTCTAACCATAGAGATTTCATCAATAATTACTAAATCTAACGATTTTATAATATCGATTTTCGTTTTAGAAAAACGTCTTTGTTGGCTATTTGGTGGCTGATTTGGTAAAATTGGCCCAAAAGGCATTTGAAAAAAAGAGTGAATTGTAACGCCTTTTGCATTAATGGCTGCAACTCCTGTTGGAGCAACAATAACCATTCTTTTTAAAGATTCGTTTTTAATTTGATGTAAAAAAGTAGTTTTTCCTGTACCTGCTTTTCCTGTGATAAATAAATTTCTATCGGTTTTTTCGATAAAGTTTAGGGCAAGTTCTAATTCAGGATTTGTTTGCATTTTTACTTTTTGATGCAAGGTAAGAAATCGACTTTAAAGGAAATTGAATTTATTTGAAATATCTTTTTTGATGTAGAATAGTTAAAACGAAAATCAGCTCATTCTTAACTATAAAGTGAACTGAATAAGGAAAATTATTAAAATTAGCAATTCTAATATTCCTGTATCTTATTTGATATAATAATGGATTTAACTCTATAATATCAATCGTTTTTTTAAAATCTTTATGAAATCTATCCGCTAGTTCACTAGAAATTTCATCATAATATTTAATTCCTATATCAAAGTCTTCATTTGCATTTTTTCTAAATTTTAAAACGTAATTCATTAACGTTTTATTTTCTTAAAAAAGTCTTCTTTGCTTGTATATTCTAGTTGTCCTTTATCATGTTTATCTAATAAATTATCCATCATTATTTTATAATCATCTGTAAGCTCAAACTCATTTGCTTTTTCTTTTAAAACCCTTTCCATATAATTTATTGTTTTTTCTCCTTCTTTTTCAGCTTGAATTTTCAATGAAGCTAACGTCTTTTCTTCTAGCGTAATTTCTTTTCTTACTAAATTTGATTTTAATTCTTTTAATGAAATGTAATTTTCGGAATTTTCGTTAACTTCTAAAGTTTTAGCATCTAAAACTTCTTTATGACTCTTACTTAATTCAGTTTTCTGAAGTTTCTGAGCCATATATATCTGAAAATCTTCAATTGTTTTAAAATGATTTTTAGAGATATTTATGGGCTCATCAAAAGTAATCGTATTCATAACTTTTTGGTTTTATTCAAATATAAGCAATATTTAATAAGCTTATTTCTCTACTTATTCAACTCAATAAAGTCGATTATATTTTTATAATTATCATTCCAAGAAAAGAAAAATTGACTCATCATAGGAATGTGTTTTTTATCTTGATAATTGATTTTTACAGAAGGTTGAAACTTATTCAATTTGTTTACAAAATTTTTGTTTTGTGATACAATTGAAGGATACGTTTTGCTTCCAGTAATCATAAAAATTGGCGGCGTTTTTTCTGATAAAAAATAAATTGGTGAAGCATCTTTCCAATTTTCTGGCTTTTTTGTCCAAGTTACATCGTAATTGTATTGTTCAGTTGGTGGATTTTTTTCTAAATAAGAATTCATATCCAAACCTGCTGCATCATTTAAAATAATACCTTTTATAACATCAGTATTTTTTAAATATTTAGGATTTGTGCCAACCAAAGCAATTAAATGTCCACCTGCAGAATGGCCCATTAAAAATATCTCTTGTGGATTTCCATTGTATTTTGAGATATTTTTTTGCGTCCATTTTATGGCTGCTACAACTTCTTTAGCCATAGTATCGTAATTTCCATTAGGACTTAATGTATAATTAGGAATTACAGTTACCACATCTTTTTTGGCGAAATTTCTACCTAAAAAACCATAGATTCCTTTTCTGCCTTCTGTCCAATAACCTCCATGAATAAAAATAACAACAGGATTATTTTTTGATTTTCGTGTTTTAAAAACATTTAGTTTTGGCAAGTTTTCTACCAATGCTTTTGACTCATTTACATATTGAATATCCGTTATTTTTTTAGATGCGCAATTCGTTAATAAACACATAGCAAAGAAAAATAGTGAAGTTCTGATTGCTGTTTTCAAGAAGTTGAATGTTAGTTTTTTATTCATTTCTGTTTATTTTAATCAAATGTAAGTCAAAAAAAAGATGGTTTATAGGAATTAATTTTAATAAAATCAAAAAGCCAGCAAACAAGTTTAGCCCAGATTGAAACGACATCCTTTTTTCTTAGTTCGAGTGAATTTGCCTTTTTGCAAATTTGTATCGAGAACTCAGAAAAAAGATATAGTGGAAAGCTGGAAATAGCTTCAAATAAAAAATCCCAAGCTTTTGCTCAGGATTTTAATATTTAGTTAGCAACATTGTTGCTTACATTTCTAATGCTCTTTCCACATTATTGTCCATTAACAATTCTGTAGGGTTTTCTAAAGCTTCTTTAACAGCTACTAAGAACCCAACAGATTCTCTACCATCTACAATTCTGTGATCGTAAGAAAGTGCCACATACATAATTGGTTGAATTACAATACCACCATTTACAGCCATTGGTCTGTTTACAATGTTGTGCATTCCTAAAATTCCACTTTGTGGAGGATTGATAATTGGTGTTGATAACATAGAACCAAAAACACCACCATTGGTAATAGTGAAGGTTCCTCCAGTCATTTCATCAACAGTAATTTGCCCATCTCTAGCTCTAATTGCCAAACGTTTTACTTCGCTTTCAACACCTCTAAATGATAAGTTTTCTGCATTTCTAATTACAGGAACCATTAAACCTTTTGGCCCAGAAACTGCAATAGAAATATCTTGAAAATCTTGTTTTATTTGGAAATCTCCATCAATCATAGAATTTACGTCAGGATACATTTTTAATGCTCTAACAACGGCTAATGTAAAGAAAGACATAAATCCTAAACCAACTCCGTGTTTCGATTTAAAAGCCTCTTTATATTGTGTACGTAAATCGAAAATTGGCTGCATGTTTACTTCGTTAAACGTTGTTAACATTGCAGTTTCATTTTTAACAGCTACTAAACGTTCTGCTACTTTTCTACGCAACATAGACATTTTTTTACGCTCTGTGTTTCTAGAACCATTTGCTGGTTGAGTTCCCATAGATGGTACTGCATTTACAGCATCGTCTTTAGTAATTCTACCATCTTTTCCTGTTCCTTTTACAGATTTAGAATCGATTCCTTTTTCTGCTAAAACCTTTTTTGCAGCTGGTGAAGCTACACCAGAAGCATATGTTTCTTTTTTCTCAACAGCAGGCGAAACTTTTTCTTCTTTTGTTGGTGCTTCTTTAGTTGGTTTTTCTTCTTTTTCAGAAGCGTCTCCACTAGGTTTTGCAGCACTTGTATCTATCAAACAAACAACTGCTCCAACAGCAACAGCATCACCTTCTTCTGCTTTTAATGTAATAATTCCACTTTCTTCTGCAGGCAATTCTAGAGTTGCTTTGTCAGAATCTACTTCTGCAATCGGTTGATCTTTCTCTACATAATCTCCATCTTCAACTAGCCAAGTTGCAATTTCTACTTCTGTAATCGATTCTCCTGGAGAAGGAACTTTCATTTCTAAAACACTCATGGTTTCTTGTTTTGCAAATGCTAAACTTATTTCAGCATCTATTGTTTAATTTTCTATTTTATTTTATCCTGCAAAGCTTGCGAAGCTTTTTAGGTATTTTCTTTTTTTGGGCGTTTTAACAGGCTTTACACTATATCTTTTTGCT
>CAXBPL010000100.1:0-6499 GCA_963977615.1 uncultured Polaribacter sp.
AAATGAAGATTTTTAAATTTGGTGGAGCATCTGTAAAAGATGCAGAAAGTGTAAAAAATGTAGCTTCAATTATTAAAACTGAAGGAGCAAAAGATACTTTAGTCGTAATTTCTGCAATGGGAAAAATGACGAATGCTTTTGAAGAAGTTGTGAATGCTTACTATAATAAAGATGCAGATTTACCTAATAAATTAAATTTTATTGAAGAGTATCATAAAAATATAATGAGTTCTCTTTTTGATAAAGAAGATGCTGTTTATAAAGATATTGATATTCTTTTTGGAGAATTAGGCTGGTTTTTATCAAGAAACACCTCACAAAGATTTAACTACGTTTATGATCAAATTATCTGTTTTGGAGAGCTTTTATCAACCAGAATTGTAAGTGCTTATTTAGAAAAAATTGGACAAGAAAATGTTTGGTTTGATGTTAGAAACTATATAAAAACCGATAGCAATTATAGAGATGCAAAAGTAGATTGGGAGCTTACTGAAGAATTAATTACTAAAAAGGTTGATGCATCAAAAGTAAATATTACACAAGGTTTTATTGCTGCAAACGATACAGAAAATACCACAACTTTAGGAAGAGAAGGTTCAGATTATACAGCAGGAATTTTTGCTTATTGTTTAAACGCAGAAAGTGTTACGATTTGGAAAGATGTTCCTGGAGTTTTAAACGCAGATCCAAGAGTTTTTTCTGACACTACTTTGTTAGAACAAATTTCATATGAAGAAGCTATTGAAATGGCTTTTTATGGTGCTTCTGTAATTCACCCAAAAACGCTACAACCACTAGAAAGAAAAGATATTCCTTTGTTGGTGCGTTCTTTTATCAACCCAAAAGAAACAGGAACAAAAGTTTCTAAAGGCACAAGATTGGTACCACATATACCTACTTTTATTGTGAAGAAAGATCAGATTTTAGTGTCAATTTCTGCGCTGGATTTTTCTTTCATGGTAGAAAATAATATCAGTTATATTTTTCAGAAACTGCATGATTATCAATTAAAAGTAAATTTAATTCAGAATTCTGCCATTAGTTTTTCGGTTTGTATTGATGATAAGTTTGGCAATTTTGATGCTTTTTATAACGAATTAAAAAAACAATTTAAGATTGATGTTCAAACTGGTGTTGATTTATACACAGTTCGTCATTTTGATGAGAAAGCTATTGAATTGATTGAAGAAAAAGGAGAATCGTTATTAACACAAGTAAATAAAGAGACTTCTCAAATTGTAGTTCATTCAAATTAAATAGAACTCAATTTCGTTTTTTTCACTACTTTTGCCAATCGTTCTAATTAGAATTCATGGCATTAGTAACATCAAAAGAAATATCGCAAGTAATTGGTTTAGAGAAGTTTGGTTTTTTAGGAACTTTTGTAGGTTGGTCTTTATTACGTGTATTGCGTATTTCTACTATCAATAAAATCTACGAAAATAATAAACACAAAACTGATTTAGAATTTCTAAATGGTGTTTTAGATGATTGTAATATTAAATTCGAAATTCCTCAAGAAGATTTAAAAAGAGTCCCAAAAGAGGGGGCTTTTATAACAGTTTCAAATCATCCTTTAGGAGGAATTGATGGTGTTCTGCTATTAAAACTATTGATAGAAAAAAGAGCAGATTATAAAATAATCGCCAATTTTTTATTGCACAGAATCGAGCCTTTAAAACCTTATGTAATGCCAGTAAATCCTTTTGAAACAAGAAAGGATGTAAAATCTAGTGTTGCAGGAATTAAAGGTGCATTGTTGCATTTAAGAGAAGGGAAACCTTTGGGAATTTTTCCTGCTGGTGAAGTTTCTACCTATAAAGATGGCAAATTAAAAGTTGATAAACCTTGGGAAGAAGGTGCTGTTAGGTTGATACAAAAAGCAAATGTTCCTGTAATTCCTATTTATTTTCATGCTAAAAATAGTCGTCTTTTTTACTTCTTATCAAAAATATCCGACACTTTAAGAACTGCAAAATTACCATCTGAAGTTATCTCTCAAGAAGGTAGAATTATTAAAGTGAGAATTGGGAAACCTATTTCTGTAGCAGATCAAAATGAATATAAAGAACTATCTGCTTTTTCTGAGTTTATTAGAAAGAAGACTTATATGTTGGCAAATCCTTTTGAGAAAAAGACTAAAATTTTATCGACAGAAAAAATAAAAATCAAAAAACCTGCTAAAAAAATTACGGCTCAAAGAAATCCGAATTTATTTGTAAAAGAAATAGCAGCTTTAAGAGAAAAAGAAGTACGTTTATTAGAAACTAAAAATTACGAAGTATTTTTTGCAAGTGCAAAAGACATTCCTAATTTGTTGCATGAAATTGGTAGATTACGTGAAATTACGTTTAGAGAAGTTGGTGAAGGAACCAATAAAGAAATTGATTTAGATAAGTTCGATAAATATTATCACCATTTATTATTATGGGACAGAGAAGCAAATTGTTTAGCTGGAGCATACAGAATGGGACTTGGAAAAGAAATTTATAAAAAATACGGAATTAACGGTTTTTATATTCAGACTTTATTCAGGATTGAGCCAGAATTATATCAAATGATGGAAAATACCATAGAAATGGGTAGAGCTTTCATTATTGGCGAATATCAACAAAAACCAATGCCTTTATTTTTATTGTGGAAAGGAATTGTACACGTTACTTTGCGTTATCCTGAATACAAATATTTAATGGGTGGTGTTTCTATTAGCAATCAATTTTCAGACTTCTCAAAATCGTTAATGATTGAGTTTATGAAATCTCATTATTACGATCCTTATGTGGCTCAATATATTTATCCAAAGAAAGAATACAAGGTAAAATTAAAAGATGGTGATAAAGATTTTGTATTTGATGCTACAAAAGCAGACATGCAAAAGTTCGATAAAATTATCGATGAAATTGAACCTGGAGCTTTAAGAATTCCTGTTTTAATTAAAAAATATGTGAAGCAAAATGCACGTTTGGTAGCTTTTAATGTAGATCCAAAATTTAACAATGCAGTTGATGGCTTGATGTATATTAAAGTTTCAGATATTCCTGATAGCACAGTAAAACCAGTAATGGAAGAATTTCAGGCTGAATTAGAAAGAAAAGCTGCAGAGTTATTACAAGCAAATAAAGTTTAATTTCTTATTTCTGTTCTAACTAATAGCTTTTTTACATTTTAAATGAGCAAAAAATCAATTTAATAGCATTAAAATATTTTTAAGAATAGCTATAATTTTGATGTTCAATTATTATTTAAAGAAGCTTATGAGACTTATCAAAAAAATTACAGCGATAGTAACAATTACATCATTTTTACTAATTTCTTGCAACACAAAAGAAAAAGAATACAACTTGACTTTGAATGATGGGACAGAGGTTTTCTACATTTCAAATGATGAAAGTGCGATTTCTATAAATGGTTGGAGTGAATTTAACGCTATCAATAAAGATTTACTAAACTTAAAAGACAAAGAGTATAATATTACAATTGAAAGTTTAGAAGGTTTGAATGGGGCAATTACTAATTTGGCTAATACAGTTCCATCTTCTTTAAAAACAGAAGAAGTTTTAGAAGATATTAGAGATGTACAGGAAGAATACACAAAATTAATCAACGAAAAAAATGCGCCACTTAAAAATGTGAAACAAAACATTGAAGAGTTAGTCGAAAAATTTGATGATTTACGAGAAGAATTAAACGAAACTGTAGAAGATTATATAAAATAATCTAAAAGAAATTTAAAATAAAAATGAGCGATTTAATTACTTAAATCGCTCATTTTTTTTGTATTATTTTTTAGAAACTTAAAGTTGCTCCCAATAAGAAATTTCTTGTTGCTTGAGGATAAAAACCAGCACCATCAACAGTAGTTGTTGCTGTTGGATTAGACCAAGTATCATCAAATGTGTAATAATAACCTCTATCTACATATTCTGCATCAAAAATATTATTTATTAAAGCAGTTAGTGTAATCGATTTAAAAATCTTGTTTGTTTTTATTTGATACACCACATTAATATCACTTGTAAAAAAACTATCTAACACATCATTATCAGAAACAGCGCTACTAAAATTGCTCATAAATTGTTTTCCAACATATTTTGATAAAAAGGTAAATTGTAAATTTTCTAAAGGATTGTAAATAAACATATTTCCAGCAATTACTTCTGGTGAAAAAGATAAATCTGTGTTTCCTAAAGATTGTGGAGTTGGGTTTCCATCTCTAACAATAAAAAAATCACGATTTTTATTATTGCTAAAAGCAGCATTTGGTTTTATAGAGAATTTATCAGAGATTCTAATATCTGCATCAATCTCTAAACCTAATCTGTAACTACTTCCAGAAGTTGCTCTAATTTGTTGGCCAACATCATCTAAAGCACCCGTTAAAACCAACTGATCTTTATAATCCATATAATAAATATTGGTGTTTAGTTTGATTTTTCCGTTGTTTAAACGCCAACCCAATTCAAAATCGTTCAAAGATTCTGGCGTAGAAACTCCGTTCTCAAAATCGTTTCTGTTTGGTTCTCTATTAGCAACTGCAAAAGAGGTGTATAAATTATTATTTTGGTTGATGTTATACGTGAAACCAAACTTTGGGTTAAAGAAATTAAAATTTGCATCTACATCAATAGGAACAATATCATTGGTAATTCCTTTCGTTTGATAACCTACAAAACGACCTTGTAAATCTGCATAGGCAGATAGTTTTTCATTAATACTAAACGTTGCTTTTGCAAACATAGAAAAGTCCGTTTTTTTAGCATCAGAAAAATAATAACGATCTCTAATATTTACATTTGGTGCTAAATTTTCTCCCCAAATTACTTCTCCAAAATGATCTCCTGTGTAATGAGAATAAGAAACTCCAGTAATAAAATTGATTTTATCAGTTTTATAATTTGTATTGAAATTGAAAACATAAAAATCATTATCTAACCAACGTCTTACAATTACATCACTTCCATCAACAATTAAATTATTAAAATCTGCTGCATCTTTATCTTCTTTAAATTGCTCAAAAAATCCAGAACCTTTGGTGTAGTTTAATCCTAAAGTCGTAGACCAATTGTTGTTTAATTTTTCATTCCAATGTAATTGATAATGATTTTGATTATAATCGTCCACTTCATTATCATACGTATAAGGATTTTGTCTTCTATCTTCCTTTAATTGAGTTTCTGTTAAACCTTCCCAAGCTTGGTAGGTTAATTCTTTTCCTCCAAAAGTAATGGCTTTAATCAGCGTATTTTCATCAGAATAACTTCCTTGTAAAAAGTACGATTTTAAATCTGCAGAAGCTCTATCTACATAACCATCTGTAGAAATATTCGATAAACGACCAGCAATTTCTATGTTATTATTCAACTTTCCTGTACTAAATTTTACAGTATGTTTTCTGGTATTAAAAGAACCAAAAGAATTGGAAATTTCTCCATAAGCTTCGTCTGAAACTGCATCTGTTAAAATATTTAAACTTGCACCAAAAGCTCCTGAACCGTTAGTTGATGTTCCAACACCTCTTTGTAATTGCAGATTTTCTGTAGACGATGCAAAATCACCTAAATTCACCCAAAATGAACCATGACTTTCTGCATCATTATAAGGAATTCCGTTTACAGTTACATTAATTCGCTCGCTATTAGAACCACGAACGCTCATGTAAGTGTACCCAACTCCTGCACCTCCATCAGTTGAAGAAACCACAGAAGGTAAGTAGTTTAACAAAATAGGTATGTCTTGTCCTAAATTTCTTTTGGCAATTTCTTTTTTTGATAAGTTAGAAAATGTTACAGGAATATCTGTATTTGCACGAACTGCAGCTACCAAAACTTCGTCTAAAACTGTAGCATCAGGATTTAATTGAACCACATATTCTTCATTTTTAGAAAGTGTAATTTTCTCTGAAATGGTTTTGTAGCCTAAAAATGAAACTTCTAAAGTGTACGTTCCTTTTTGTAGTGTAAAACTAAAATTACCATCAAAATCTGCTGATGTTCCTTTGTTAATTTCTTTAACCAAGATAGATGCTCCTGTTAAAGGTTCTTTGTTTTTGTCGACAACTTTTCCTGAAAGTTTAAACGATTGGGCGTTTGCAAGTGTACTTACAAACAAGAATAAAAAAATGGATATTTTTTTCATTTTAAAAAAATTAAAACGAATAAAAAGAGGTAATTATTCTTGTGATTAATATTGAATAATTAGTTTTTTGAACTTTTAAATTTTTTGTTTTCAGCTATTTTGAGTGCATGCGAAAATAGATAATAATCGATAGCACTCAAACTGACAACTATAAACTTTGTCAAGTTCGAATTTCCCTAAACAGCATTACCTGTTCTAGGTTCATTGGGTATGATCTCAGCCGTTTTTAATTTCAATATTTAAAGTTTTTAATTCAAAGTTTTTACGATGAACTGCCACTGAAAACTGAATACTAAAAAAAGCACCCCTTTATGAGAACGCTGCAAAACTAAGTCAGATTTTTTTCTTGGCAAATAGAAAAGTG
>CAXBPL010000101.1:0-6477 GCA_963977615.1 uncultured Polaribacter sp.
AATTCATTATTCACTTCACTTTATAGTCCCATTTTTTATAGCGTATTTCTTTTTTAAAGATCGATGGAAAACTGTGTATCTTATTTTTTTAGCTTCGATGCTCATTGATTTAGATCACTTATTAGCAAACCCAATTTTTGCAGAAAATAGATGTAGTATTAATTTTCATCCTTTGCATTCTTATGTTGCTATTGGATTTTATATTATTGGTCTATTTTTCAAAAAAACAAGAGTTTTAGCATTTGCATTACTCTTTCATATTGCAACAGATTGGCTGGATTGTTATTTGTAGAAACGCTTAACTATGTTGGTTATTTCAGTAGAAATATTCAATTTTATCACTAAAAACACATAAATTACAGTAATTAATATACTTTTTAAAATGATGTTAATAATAGGATGAATTGGGAATTTAAATAGATAAATATTTTCAATTGGAAAATCCCAAAAATTAAAAACCAAATAAAGTATCACTATAATAAAAATCATTAAAAATGATTTATTTGTAAATGGCGTCATCGAAAACTTCCTTTTTACAAAAAATATTTTTCCTGTATTTGCAAAAAAGATAACGATTAAAGTAGCTAAAGCCAAACCATCTGTTCCCATATCTAACTCATAATAAAAGAGTTTATTCAAAAAATAGACAGAAAAAGCCATAATTAAACTAAAAGGCAAGGTTACTTTATAATATTTTGAATTGTTAATGATGGCTCCATTGTTTCCTAAAAATCCATTGTACATTTTTAATAAAGAAATCATAAAAACCACTAAAGCACCACCTGCATATTCTTTTGGTAATAAGCTGAATAACTGCCCAATATTTGCATTTATCAACACAAAAAACAACCCACTTATCAACAATAAATTTATAGAACTTTTCTTGTAAAGAGAGGCAACTTCTGTATGATTTTCTTCATTTAAAGTCTTGGATGTTAAGGGCTGTAATATGTTTAACATTGCTCTACTTGGTGCTTCAATAAACGAACCTATAAAAACTGCCACAGAATAATAAGCGGCTTTTTCTAAAGATTCTTTCCCTGGAATCATAAATTTATCAATATCTAAAATAATAGCGCCTGCACTTCCTGCTAAAATTATATACAGTGAAAAACGCAATACTTCATTAAAATTATCGGGTCTAGAAAATGTGAATTTTGGGAAGTATAATTTAAATGCGTAGAACATCATTAAGAGCATTCTAATAAAATACGCTCCTGTTAAATAATAAATAAATTCGGCTTTTGTAATCCACTCAAAATAGACTGCAAACAACAAAATCATGACTGCTACTCTGTTGTATAATTCCTTTAAAATATTCCCGAAAACTGTTTGAAAATGTACTTTTGCCCACGCATGAAAAACCTCAAAATACGCACACGTAAAAGCTACTAAATAAATAACAAAAGTGTATTCTTTGATAATTGGATTTTCTTCTGATAAATAATTACCAATTTGCTCGTAAAATAAATTTCCTAAAAAACCCATGGGAATTGCCACCAATAATGGCAAAAACAACACCGATGATAAAAATTTATCTTTATCTGCTTTTGTAAAATAACTAGAGAAAAACTTTACGATGGTATGATGAATTCCTAACGCAATTAATGGCATTAGGATATTGGAAGTTGCCAACAAATACGTAACCAAACCATAATATTCATCTTCTAAAAAACGCGTGTATAAAACCAAGGTATTGATACCTCCAACAACGAATCCAAGATATATAAATAAGGTGTTTTTTAAAGATTGTTTTAATACAATTCCCATTTTACGAAATTAAACTTTTAATAACAAAAGCTAACTCTTTCGTTAATTGTTTTCTATGATATTGTTCAATATTTTTTGCAGCCACTTTTAAAGAACCTTTTTTATATTGATGATAAAAATCTTCAATGGTTTCTTTTAACTTTTTTTCATCAATATAATCTAAAACAGCTCCTGTATTGGTATTTTCAATAATTTCTTGTAAATCTTTATTTGGTGGACTAATAGCCAAAATAGGACGATTTGCTGTTAAATATTCAAACAGTTTTCCTGTTAAAATACCATGAGCATTATCAATATTAGGAATTAACAACAATAAAACTTGTGATTTTTTCTGAAAATCAATTGCTTCTTGATGAGAAACATAGCCAATAAAATTGGTATTCTCTACCAAATTATTTTTCTCAATTTCATGTTTTACTTCGTCAGAAATATCACCAATAAAATTCAGGTTTAAATCCTTTTTAAAAGCTGAGTCTTCATCACAAATTTCATTTAAAACTTTAAAAAACAATTTAGGATTGCTTTGTTTTGGCAGTAACCCAATATACGAAATTGTAAATTTTTCATCTAATTCAGTGGTATCAGAATGCAAAACTTCACTATCAAAACCATTGGTAATTACTTCAACTCTTTTTGCTTGTTTTACAAATGCTTCTTTTAAAGAATTGCTAACAGTTAAAATACAATCTGCGTTCTTTAATATTTTTGTTTCTAATTTTTTATTTTTATTGATGGCAAAATTTAACTGCTTAAAATCTTTATTATAGTATAAATTAGACCAAGGATCTCTAAAATCTGCTAACCATTTAATGTTTGTTTTTTGTTGGATTTTATCAGCAATCAAATGCATACTATGAGGTGGTCCTGTAGAAATAAGTAAATCTACTTTATGAGTTTTTAAATAATTTTCTAAATATTTTACAGAAGGTTTTACCCAAAAGACTTTAGGATCAGGAATAAAAAAATTACCTCTTATAAAAGATAAAAAACCGCTATTTGTACTATTAGAAATATCTTTTTTCTGATGCTTTTTTTGCTTCCAAAATAGTACATCTGTTGGTTCCCAAATGGGTTGTTTTAAAACGGTAATTCCTTTCGGAATTTCATCAACTAAACTTTCATCTTCTTTTGGATAGTTGGCATTATCAACAGTATAGATAATAGGTTCTATGCCAAAATTTTGTAAATATTTTGCAAATTTTAACCAACGCTGAACGCCAGAACCACCTGCTGGAGGCCAATAATATGTAAAGATGAGTACTTTCAATAGTTTTAATTAGCGTATAAATTGAATAGTTTTAAACTTTCTTGTTCCCAATTTTCTCCTTTAGTCATTACAGCATCAAAAGCGTTTTGGGTTTTTATTTGATATTCATCATAATTTTGATGAATTGAAATTATTTTTTTTGCAAAATCATTTGCATCATCAGCATTAAAAACGACACCTGCATTATATTTCGTAACAATTCTTTTTAAAGGTTTGCAAGAACTTACTAAAAGTAAGCTTTTACTCATCATTATTTGAAATAATTTATGAGGAATTGTATTATCTGTATGATCGTTTGCCAAATGTGGTATGATATTTATATTCGTTTTTTGCATAATTGTAGACACTTCTTTAAAAGGTCTGTACCCAACAAATACCACTGAATTTTCTACATTAAATTCTTTTACAATATCTCTTAATTTAGTTTCGACATCTGCACTTCCTTTCCCAATTAAAAATAATTTTGCGTTTGGAATGTGTTTTACAACTTTTGGCATTGCTTCTATTGCTGTTTGCAAACCTCTATGAGGTCCAAAACCACCAACATACGTAATTGAAAAATCTTTATTGCTGATAATATTTTGAGCAACTTCCTCATTAAAATTAGCTGCGAAACTCTTTTTTTCGTGATTAGAAACCACAATTAACTTTTCATTTTCAATATTGAATTTAGCAATCAACTTTGCTTTCATTTCTTCAACTACACAAATTACTTTGTCATATTTTTCGCAGTATTTTTTTTCTTTTTTTGACCAATTTTCTGAATTAAAAAAAAGCGCATTCTTAACTTTAATAACGCTATTTTGTTTCCACAAAAACCACGTTTTTAAAGCTTCTGGATAGTTTTCATGTAAATCTAAATATATTTTTTTTACGTTATTTTTAAATTTGAATCCAGTTCCAGCCAATGGTAAATCGTGTACGTGTAAATAATCGATTTTATATTTTTTGAAAGCTTTTTTTAATCCGAAGTAAAAAAGAGGATTGATATTTGTGGCACTTTCTATGATATCATAGATACCTTTTTTAGCAATTGTATAGTTTTTTCCGATTCTAAAAATGGATACATTATTTACAGTTTCAAATTCTAAATCGTTCTTTTTTCTTGGACAAACAACTAAAACTTTTTTACCTTTTTCAGCCAAAGCTTCTGCTTCTTTTCGAACTCGAATATCATTAGGATATGCTCCATCAACAATCATACAGATGTAACTCATGCTAAAAACTCTAAGGATTTTTTGATAATTCTTTCTGTAGCATTTCCATCCCAAAATTCTGGAATTGTACTATTGCTGTTTTTTCCTTCAGAAATAGTTTGAATCTTTTGAACTATTTTTTGTGTATCAAAAGTCATCAACTCATTGGTTCCTTCTTCTATCGTTGAAGGTCTTTCTGTATTTTCTCTTAAAGTGATGCAAGGAATTTGTAAAAAAGTAGTTTCTTCTTGAATGCCTCCACTATCTGTTATAACACAAAAAGAATATTTTATCAATTTTTGAAAAGAGAAATAATTTTGTGGCCCAATAATGATTAAATTTTTGAGTTCGGTTAAAGTTTCAAACAAATTAAACTTGATAAAATTACTTTTTGTTCTTGGATGAATTGGAAAAACTACATTATTATCTTTTGTAAGCTGTTCAAATAGCTTAATGATTTTTAAAAGCGCTTCTTTAGTATCTACATTTCTGGGTCTGTGTAAAGTAGCTAAAATATAGGTGTTTTTTTCTTGATTGATTTCCTCTAAAATAGTAGATGCTTCAATCTCATTTTTAAAATGAACCAAAGTATCAATCATTGTATTGCCAACAAAAGCAATCTGAGCCTCAGTTTTACCAATGTTTTTTAGATTTTGAAGACCACTTTTTTCGGTTACGAAACAAATATCAGAAATTTCATCCGTTAAAATTCTGTTTATTTCTTCAGGCATTTTTCTGTCTAAACTTCTTAAACCACTTTCTATATGGCCTAATTTAACACCTAATTTATTAGCACAAATTGCAGCTCCTAATGTTGAATTTACATCGCCAACACAAAGCAATAAGTCTGGCATAAAATCATTGATAACGCTCTCTAACTTTATAATAATTTCGCCAATTAAACTATTTGCAGAAGTACTTTTTATTCCTAAAAAATAATCGACTTCGATACCAAATTGTTCTAAAAAAATAGTGGACATTTTATCATCATGATGCTGACCTGTATGTACTATTTTGAGTTCTAGGTTTTCGTATTTCTCAGCAACTTTTTTAAATTGAGTTATTTTTACAAAATTAGGTCTTGTCCCAACTACAATTAAAATTTTCTTCTTCATTACAAACTATTTTGTTGCAAACACTGCATAATATCTTGGCGTAAATTTTCTTAAAATTGGTCTGAAACCAATTTTATCAATTGGGCTTGTCCATTTTTCTTTTTCTTGAATTTCCCAACCTGATTTTTCTAACAACCAATCAAATTGCCAATCTTCAAATTCATGATAATGTCTATCCCATTGATCTGTTTTGCTTCTGTAAGCTTTTGCAAACCATAAATCTAAAGGAATTGTCGCTATTAATTTAGTTGCTTCAATGGTTCTTAAAACATTAAAAGGCGCTAATAAATGTTCGAAAATTTCGAAGGCTGTAACTGCATCAACTTTATGATTTTTTACAATTTCTGGTAAAAGATCTAAATCTTCTCCTTCAGTATTGATAACTGTATAACCATGTTGTTCCATAATTTCAGAAAACGGATTCCTAATTCCTAAATCTAAAATTGTTGCAGGAGCTGGTAATACTTTTTGGAGAAATGCTAATGTATGAGCATATCTTTTATGTGGAATTTTAGTGTACATTTAAAGCCGATTTTTTCTTCTTCTTTTTCTTATCATCATAAAACAGCCAACCAATTGTAATTAAAAGTAATAAAGTATAAGAACCTAGAGAAATTAATCCTCCTTTTTGAATAACTTCTGGTTCGAATTTAAAAACAATTTCGTTGTTTCCTGCAGGAATTTCCATCCCTCTTAAAACATAATTTACTCTAAAATGTGGTGTTAATTTTCCATTGATGTACGCATTCCAACCATCTTTATAATAAATTTCAGAAAAAACTGCAAATTGCTCTTTAGTCGTTTTTGATTCATAAGTTAATTGGGTAACATCATATTTTGTTAAATTGATGGTTGCAGTTGAATCTTGCTGTACACGAATCTGTTTGTTATTTGAAATGTTCTTTTGATCAATAACAGCAAACCTTTTTGTATCTAAAGAATCTAAAGTTTGCATTTCTTCGTTTGCAGAATCTACAACTTTTACATTTTCTACAAACCAAGCATTTCCATTTGCATCTTCATTTAATTGCACTTGTTCTTTGCCTTCTTTATCAGGAACAATAAAATATTTTGTGTTTAACATATTCAACACATCCATATTATTTTTTGCAATTTGATACTCAAATAA
>CAXBPL010000102.1:0-6477 GCA_963977615.1 uncultured Polaribacter sp.
GGACTATAAACTGCACAAGGAATAATCATTTCCTCTAAAGAAACACCTCCATGTTGATAGGTGTTTTTGTAATATTTTACAAAATGATTAAAGTTGTTTGGATACGCAAAAAACAAATCTTCCTTCGCAAAAATAAACGGACTATTCATAGCTACAGTTGGCAAAAAGATATCTTTAGGATTTCTTACTGCATATACATCTTTTTCTTCGTAGCTTAAACTTCTGCCAGTTTTGTAACGTAAATTAGCGCTGATATTTTTATCGCCAATTACTTTTGTTGGATTTTTACAATTAATGGTTCCATGATCTGTGGTGATGATTAATTTTTGCCCTAAATTCTGTGCTTTTTGAATAATTTCAAACAAAGGTGAGTTTTTAAACCAGCTTAAAGTTAAACTTCTATAGGCTTTATCATCGCCAGCTAATTCTTTAATAACTTCCATTTCTGTTTTAGAATGTGAAAGCATGTCCACAAAATTATAGACAACTGTTGTTAAGTCGTTTTGCTTGGTTCCGTTAAAATTATCGGCTAATTCTTTCCCGCTTTTTAAAGAAGTAATTTTATAATATTCGTGTTTTATATCTAAACTTAATCTTTTTATTTGAGCCGTTAAAAACTCATTTTCAAATAGATTCATTCCACCTTCATCTGTATCATTTTTCCAATAATTAGGATGGCGTTTTTCCATTTCTGATGGCATCAACCCAGAAAAAATTGCATTTCTAGCATACTGAGTGGCTGTTGGTAGAATTGAGAAATAAGAATATTCTTTGTCTTTCTTGTAGAAATTATTAATTAAAGGTTCTAAAATTCTGTATTGATCGTATCGTAAATTATCTATCACAACCCATAAAACACCTTGATCTTTGCTTAATTCTGGAGCCACATAATCTTTAAAAAGGGTATGTGAAAACGTTGGTTTGTCATGAGCTGTTAAAAAATCTTCGTAATTCTTTTTAATGAATTTAAAAAACTGATTATTTGCTTCCTGTTTCTGACTTTCTAAAATCCCTAACATTCCAGGATCGCTAATGTTTTCTAATTCTAATTCCCAATGAACCAGTTTTTTGTATAAATCAATCCATTCTGAATAAGAATTGACCATAGATAAATCCATAGAAATTTTCCTGAATTCTTGCTGATAGCTAGACGTTGTTTTTTCTGAAACCAAACGTGAGTTGTCTAGATTTTTCTTTAAACTCAATAAAATTTGACTAGGATTTACAGGTTTTATTAAATAATCTGCAATTTTAGAGCCAATGGCTTCTTCCATAATATATTCTTCCTCACTTTTAGTAATCATGACTACAGGTAAATTTGCCTGTTTTTGTTTGATTTCCGAAAGCGTTTCCAAGCCAGTTAATCCTGGCATATTTTCATCTAAAAAAACAATATCGAAATTTTGTTCATCAACCAAATCAATAGCATCAGCACCATTTGTACAGGTTGTTACTTTATAATTTTTGCGTTCTAAAAAAAGAATGTGAGGTTTTAATAATTCAATTTCATCATCTACCCATAATATTTGTATGCTACTCATAGTTCGTTTTTAAATTCTAAATTTCTAACGTTAAATATACCCTTTTGTTACTTTTTGTTGATGCTAATAATGATAAATTATTGCCAATTTTAGGATTTTTAGACGATTGTATACTATTATATTTTGCAAAAGGATTTTAAAAGGTTGAGTTTGAAATTTCTATTCTATGAAACTTTTAAATTCATTAAATTTTCATCGTTATTAATTTGTAGCCAGTTTGTGTAAAAAAAAACATAAAAAGCTAAAGAGGCATAAAATATTAATAGATAAAACAACCAAGTTTAAAGCATTAAATCGTAATTTGCATCCTCTTAAAAAGGTATTGATTTTGAAGAAAAAAACGCCAAATAAATTAAAAATTTTAAATGATCCTATTTATGGATTTATTCAAATTCCAAATTCCATCATATTTGATCTTATTGAACATCCTTATTTTCAAAGATTAAGAAGAATTGCGCAAATGGGCTTTTCTAACTTGGTATATCCAGGAGCAAATCACACACGTTTTCAGCATGCAATTGGTTGTATTCATTTAATGCAAAAGGCAGTTAGAGTTTTACGTTTTAAACAAATTGAAATTTCTAAAGACGAAGAAGTAGCTTTATATATTGCTATTTTATTGCACGATATTGGTCATGGAGCTTTTTCTCATGCTTTAGAACATAGTATTGTTAGTGGAATTTCTCACGAAGAGATTTCGTTAAAATTCATCAAAAAATTAAACGAAGAATTTGATGGAGAATTAGATTTAGCCATCACTATTTTCGAAGGGAAATATCATCGTAAATTTTTATATCAATTAATTTCTAGTCAATTAGATATTGATCGATTGGATTATTTAAAACGAGATAGTTTTTTTACAGGAGTTACAGAAGGTAATATTTCATCAGACAGATTAATTGTGATGATGAATGTGAAGGATGATGAGTTAGTGATCGAAAAAAAAGGAATTTATTCTGTAGAAAAATTCTTGGTTGCTAGGCGTTTAATGTATTGGCAAGTGTATTTGCATAAAACAGGTTTGGTTGCAGAAAATATGTTGGTAAATGTTTTAAGAAGAGCAAAAGAATTAGCAGAAAATGGTGTTGATTTATATGCAAGTTCTGCCTTAAAATATTTTTTATACAATCAAATAGATAAAGATAATTTTACAGACGAAACTTTAGAAATGTTCTCTAATTTAGATGATTATGATATTTTATCTGCCATCAAAGAATGGACGAATCATTCAGATAAAGTGTTGTCTTTACTATCTAAAATGATTGTTGATAGAGAGTTGTTAAGAATCGAAATTCAGAAAACTGATTTTGAAGAAGCTGAAGTGCAAAAGAAAATACAGAAGTTCTCAAAAAAGTTGAAATTATCAGCAAAAGAAACGAGTTATTTTGTGTTTTCTCAAAGAATTATGAATCAGGCTTACAATTCAGAAATACCAATTCTTATTTTAAATAAAAAAGGAAAGTTAAAAGATATTGCAAAAGCATCCGATCAATTAAACCTACAAGCATTAACAAAACCTGTCGTAAAATACTTTATTTGTTATCCAAAGTATAAATGATATTAGCCAAATACCTTTAAATTTTATACTTTTGCAGTTAATGAAATTTACAGCACAACAAATAGCAGATATTTTAGAAGGAGAAATCGTGGGAAATCCTGATGAGGAAGTTTCTAAATTATCTAAAATAGAGGAAGGAGAAAAAGGTTCTTTAACTTTTTTATCGAACCCAAAATATAACTCATACCTTTATACTACAAATGCTTCAGTAGCTATTGTAAATAAAAGTTTAATTTTAGAAAAAGAAGTTACATCCACACTGATAAAAGTAGAAGATGCCTATAAATCTTTTTCTAAATTATTAGAATTTTACAACGAAGTAAAAAATAATAAACAAGGTAGAGAGCAACCACATTTTATTTCGAAATCAGCAAAAATTGGAGAAAATGAGTATTTAGGTGCTTTTTCTTACATTGGTGAAAATGTAATTATTGGTGATAACGTAAAAATTTATCCAAACAGTTATATTGGCGATAATACTATTATTGGTGATAACTGTGTGATTTTTTCAGGCGTAAAAATATATTCGGAAACTCAAATTGGTAATCATTGTAAATTACATTCTGGATGTATTATAGGTTCAGATGGATTTGGTTATGCACCTAATGAAAAAGGCGAATACGCAGCAATTCCGCAAATAGGAAATGTTATTATAGAAGATTATGTAGATATTGGTGCGAATACAACTATAGACAGAGCTACATTGGGTTCTACAATTATTAGAAAAGGTGTTAAATTAGATAATTTAATTCAGATTGCTCATAATGTAGAAATAGGAAAAAATACAGTTATTGCATCACAATCTGCAGTTGCTGGTTCTTCTAAAGTTGGCGAAAATTGCGTAATAGGAGGTCAAGTAGGAATTTCAGGACATTTAAAATTAGGGAATAACTTACAAATACAAGGTCAATCAGGTATCAGTAAAAGTTTAAAAGATGGTGCTATTGTTCAAGGTTCACCAGCATTTAATTATCCAGATTATTTTAAATCCTATGCTTATTTCAAAAATTTACCAAAATTGGCTTCAAAAATAAATCAATTAGAAAAAGAATTGAAGACTCAAATAAAAGAATAATGAGTAAGAAACAAAAAACAATAAAAAACGAAGTTACACTTTCTGGTGTAGGTTTGCATACAGGTAACACTGTTTCAATGACATTAAAACCAGCTCCAATAAACCATGGATTTGCTTTTAAGAGAATAGATTTGGAAGGTTCTCCAATAATTGAAGCAAATGCAGAATATGTTGTAACTACGCAAAGAGGTACAAATTTAGAGAAAAACGGAGTTCAAATACAAACATCAGAACACGTTTTAGCTGCTGCTGTTGGTTTAGATATCGATAATTTGTTGATAGAAGTAGATGCTTCTGAACCACCAATTATGGATGGTTCATCAAAATATTTTATAGAAGCTTTAGAAAAAGCGGGTATAGAAGAGCAAGATGCAGATGTTGAAGAATATATTGTAAAAGAAATTATTTCTTTTAAAGATGATGTTACTGGAAGCGAAATTATTTTGATGCCTTCAGATGAATATCAAGTTACAACGATGGTAGATTTTGGGACTAAAATTTTAGGAACTCAAAATGCTACTTTAGATCGTATTTCTGATTTTAAAGCAGAAATTGCAGATGCAAGAACATTCAGTTTTTTACATGAAATTGAAATGTTACTAGAAAACGATTTGATAAAAGGAGGTGATTTAAATAATGCAATTGTTTATGTTGATAAAGAATTATCAGAAAACACGATGCAAAAACTTAAAAAGGCCTTTAAAAAAGATAATATTTCTGTAAAACCAAATGGTATTTTAGATAATCTTACTTTACATTGGGCAAATGAAGCTGCTCGTCATAAATTATTAGATGTAATTGGCGATTTAGCTTTAGTTGGTACAAGAATTAGAGGAAAAGTTATTGCAAATAAACCAGGGCATTTAGTAAATACGCAATTTGCTAAAAAATTGGCTAAGATTATAAAAGCTGAAAAGAGAAATTACGTTCCTTCATTCGATTTAAATTTACCACCATTATTAGATATTCATCAAATAATGGATATCTTACCTCACAGACCACCATTTTTAATGATTGATAGAATTATAGAGCTATCAGACAAACATGTTGTGGGTATGAAAAACGTGACAATGAATGAAAATTTCTTTGTAGGTCATTTTCCAGGATCACCAGTAATGCCAGGCGTTTTACAAGTAGAAGCAATGGCACAATGTGGAGGTGTTTTAGTGTTAAGCACAGTTCCAGATCCAGAAAATTATTTAACATATTTCATGAAAATGGATAATGTGAAATTTAAACAAAAAGTGTTGCCTGGAGATACTTTAATTTTTAAAGCAGAATTAATTACTCCAATAAGAAGAGGAATTTGCCACATGCAAGCGTATGCATATGCAAATGGTAAATTAGTTGCAGAAGCAGAATTAATGGCACAAATTGCTAGAAAAAAATAAAATATGAATCAGCCTTTAGCGTATGTTCATCCCCAAGCAAAAATTGCAAGAAACGTTGTAATAGAACCTTTTACAACTATTCATAATAACGTAACCATTGGTTCAGGAACTTGGATTGGGTCTAATGTAACCATTATGGAAGGCGCAATAATTGGGCAAAATTGTCGAATTTTTCCTGGTTCAGTAATTTCTGCAATTCCACAAGATTTAAAGTTTGATGATGAAGAAACTACTGTAGAAATTGGAGACAATGTTACTATAAGAGAGTGTGTTACCATTAACAGAGGTACAAAAGACAGAATGAAAACTGTGATTGGTAATAATTGCCTAATCATGGCTTATTGTCATGTTGCTCACGATTGTTATGTGGGTGATAATTGTATTTTTTCTAACAATACAACCTTAGCAGGTCATGTTACAATTGGCGATAATGTTGTTTTAGCAGGTATGGTTGCTGTGCATCAATTTGCATCAATAGGTAAACACGCGTTCGTAACTGGTGGTTCTTTGGTTCGTAAAGATGTACCTCCTTACGTAAAAGCAGCAAGAGAGCCTTTATCTTATGTTGGTATTAATTCAGTAGGTTTAAGAAGAAGAGGATATTCAACTGAAAAAATTAGAGAAATTCAGAATATCTATAGAATTTTATTCCAAAAAAATTACAATTATACGCAAGCTATCGATATTATCGAAGCAGAAATGGAAGCAACTCCAGAACGTGATGAAATTATCCAATTCATAAAAGATTCTCATAGAGGAATTATGAAAGGATATTTTAACGTAAATTAAAATTGATAAACTAAACTTAAAAGTTTGTGTAAAAGCACAAGCTAAATACATAAAGAAATGGCAACAACATCAGATATTAGAAACGGATTGTGTATTAGATATAATAATGATATCTATAAAATA
>CAXBPL010000103.1:0-6446 GCA_963977615.1 uncultured Polaribacter sp.
GGTTTGGGCAAAAGTACTAACGTTTATTTTCATCACAAATAAAAAAGTGGAAAAATTATAAACAGAAAAAAGAAAATGGTGTTTAATGGAATAATTTTTGATAATTAAATTTTATGAAAAAAATTATAATACTTGCTTGTATTTTATTGTTTAGCAGCTGTACAATTCTATTTCCAAGACATTTTGATCGTAAACCAGCAAATTTTATGTTAGAAGACCTTTGGTTTGCATCAAAGTTAGATGATAATAAGGATGTAAAATATCTACTAAATCCAACACAGTTAAATTATTCTGCAAAAAGTACAGATGCTTATCACCCTCAATTAGTTGATTTTTTTTCTGAGAAATTTAAAAATAATTCTTTTTCAAAAGAAAATTACAAGAATGCAGATGGAAAAATAATTATACCTTTTACACTTGATTATGATTTATCAGAAGAATACATAGAAAACTTAAAAAGGTCAACCGATTTAGATTATATTGTTTTATCAAAAATATTAAGTGCAGATCAAATAAATAATCTAAACGCTCCTCAATATAAGCATTTTACATACAGAAGTAATGTGTTAGCAGGTTCAGTAGTCTTTTTTAAAGTCTATGATCTTAAAAATAAGACAATTGCCATTGAAATAAGTTGTAAAAGTTCGGTTTATGATGATCCCGATTTCAATTTTAATACAAATCAATATGAAGATAATACTAAAATTGCAACTTATAAGTCTGAAAGTCAGTTAATAAAAAAGTGTTTTAAAAGGATTTTAAGAAAGATTAAATAATTTAATTTTTTTTTAAATACTATTTGTCTAAAATAAAAACAGTTGTATATTTGCACACGCTTTTAATGAGGTAATTCTTTTAAAGCAAAACTATAAATTATTAAGAAGATTTTTAAAAATACATACAATGCCGAAAAGAACGTACCAACCATCAAAGAGAAAGAGAAGAAACAAACATGGTTTCATGGAAAGAATGGCTTCTGCTAATGGTAGAAAAGTATTAGCTCGTAGAAGAGCAAAAGGAAGAAAGAAAATTTCTGTTTCATCTGAAACTAGACATAAAAAATAAAATGATTAACAATTGTTAATTTATTAGGTGTTACTTTTTTTAAGTAACACCTTTTTTTATACCCAGTCATCAACTATTTTTGTAACATAAATAAAAACAACTACTTACAATGCCAAAAAGAAAAGACCTCAAATCAATTTTAATTATTGGATCTGGACCTATTGTTATTGGGCAAGCTTGTGAATTCGATTATTCTGGTTCACAATCTTTACGTTCTTTAAGAGAAGATGGAATAGAAACGATACTAATCAATTCTAATCCAGCAACTATTATGACAGATCCTTCTATGGCTGATCATATTTATTTGTTGCCATTAACTACAAAATCAATCATCCAAATCTTAAAAGAGCATCCACAAATTGATGCAGTTTTGCCAACAATGGGTGGTCAAACAGCTTTAAATTTATGTATTGAAGCAGATGATAAAGGAATCTGGAAAGATTTTGATGTAAAATTAATTGGTGTAGATATAGATGCCATTAATGTTACTGAAGATAGAGAACAGTTTAGAGAGTTAATGCTAAAAATTGGAGTGCCAATGGCACCTCAAGCAACAGCAACATCTTTCTTAAAAGGAAAAGAAATTGCACAAGAATTTGGTTTTCCATTAGTAATTCGTTCTTCTTATACGTTAGGTGGAGCAGGAGCTTCCATCGTTTACAAAGCAGAAGATTTTGACGAACTTTTAAGTAGAGGTTTAGAAGCATCACCAATTCATGAGGTGATGATTGATAAAGCTATGATGGGTTGGAAAGAATACGAATTAGAATTACTTCGTGATAAAAATGATAACGTTGTTATTATTTGTTCTATCGAAAATATGGATCCAATGGGTATTCATACAGGAGATTCTATTACAGTAGCTCCAGCAATGACACTTTCTGATAAAACTTATCAAAGAATGCGAGATATGGCAATTCATATGATGCGTTCTATTGGAGATTTTGAAGGTGGTTGTAATGTACAATTCGCAGTTTCACCAGATGAAAAAGAAGATATAATTGCTATTGAAATTAATCCAAGAGTTTCAAGATCATCAGCTTTAGCGAGTAAAGCAACTGGATATCCTATTGCAAAAGTAGCTACAAAATTAGCGATTGGTTATACATTAGATGAATTAGAAAACGGAATTACAAAATCTACATCAGCTTTATTTGAGCCAACTTTAGATTATGTAATTGTAAAAATACCACGTTGGAATTTTGATAAATTCGAAGGTTCAGACAGAACTTTAGGTTTGCAAATGAAGGCTGTTGGAGAAGTAATGGGAATTGGAAGATCTTTTCAAGAAGCATTGCACAAAGCAACACAATCTTTAGAAATTAAAAGAAATGGTTTAGGTGCAGATGGAAAAGGCTATACAAACTATAATCAAATTATAGAAAAATTAACCAACGCAAGTTGGGACAGAGTTTTTGCAATCTATGATGCAATTGCAATGGGTATTCCTTTAAGTCAGATTTATGATATCACAAAAATTGACATGTGGTATTTAAAGCAATATGAAGAATTATTTCAATTGCAGAAAGAAATTTCTACGTATAAAATTGATACGCTTCAAAGAGATTTATTGTTAGAAGCTAAGCAAAAAGGGTATGGAGACAGGCAAATAGCACACATGTTGGGTTGTTTAGAAAGCGAAGTCTATAATAAAAGAGAAGAATTAAAAGTACAACGTGTTTTTAAATTAGTTGATACTTGTGCTGCTGAATTCAAAGCAAAAACTCCTTATTATTATTCAACTTTTGAAAACGAGATTGAAACTGCAGAAGGAGAAATTATCATTGCAAACGAAAGTATTGTAACTGATAAAAAGAAAATTATTGTTTTAGGTTCTGGACCAAACAGAATTGGGCAAGGAATTGAGTTCGATTATTGTTGTGTGCATGGAGTTTTAGCTGCTGCAGAATGTGGTTATGAAACCATTATGATTAACTGTAATCCAGAAACGGTTTCTACAGACTTTGATACTGCTGATAAATTATACTTCGAACCAGTTTTTTGGGAACATATTTATGACATCATCAGACATGAAAAACCAGAAGGTGTTATTGTACAATTAGGTGGACAAACTGCTTTAAAATTAGCAGAAAAGTTAACCAAATACGGAATTAAAATTATCGGAACTTCTTTTGAAGCTCTAGATATTGCAGAAGATAGAGGAAGATTCTCATCAATGTTAAAGGAAAATAACATTCCTTATCCAGAATTCGGAATTGCAGAAACTGCAGATGAAGCTTTGCAATTGGCAGACGAATTAGATTTCCCAATTTTAGTAAGACCTTCTTACGTTTTAGGTGGTCAAGGAATGAAAATTGTCATCAACAAAGAAGAATTAGTAGAACATGTTGTAGATTTATTAGGTAGAATGCCTGGAAATAAATTGTTATTAGATCATTATTTAGATGGTGCTATAGAAGCAGAAGCAGATGCAATTTGTGATGCTGATGGAAATGTGTACATCATAGGAATTATGGAGCATATAGAGCCTTGTGGAATTCATTCAGGAGATTCTAATGCAACTTTACCAGCCTTTAATTTAGGTGATTTGGTGATGCAACAAATTAAAGATCATACACATACAATTGCAAGAGAACTAAAAACAATTGGTTTGATAAACGTTCAGTTTGCCATAAAAGAAGATATTGTGTACATTATTGAAGCAAATCCAAGAGCTTCTAGAACTGTGCCTTTTATAGCAAAAGCATACAAAGAACCTTATGTGAATTACGCAACGAAAGTAATGTTAGGTCATAATAAGGTAACAGATTTTAATTTCAATCCGCAATTAGAAGGCTATGCAATTAAGCAACCAGTTTTCTCTTTTAACAAGTTTCCGAATGTAAATAAGAAACTAGGACCAGAAATGAAATCGACTGGAGAAAGTATTTTGTTTATAGATAGTTTAAAAGATGATCAGTTTTACGACTTATATGCAAGACGTAAAATGTACTTGAATAAATAGAAACTTTATTTTAAAACAATTTTAAAAACATCCATTTGCTGAATTTATTTCAGCAAATGGATGTTTTTTTTATGCAAAATAAACGCTAAAAACTATTTTATGATCGATGATTTTTTTATGGAATTTTTAAGTTTTCATAACATGAAAAAAAACTAACATTGTCAAGTTCAAAAACACTGAACAAAGTTTTATTAGAAAATTAATCTAATTTTTAGTTTTAAAATATTTTGGCAAGATTTTCGTTAAGTTTTCCAATTATTAAAAAGTTAAATGAAAAGTTACTTATAGCGTTTTATAAAGTAGAATGTATGAAAATCAATTTTAAAATTATTTTAGTTTCACTATGTTTTGCTTCTTGCAAACAAGTTCAGAATTTATCTGATAAATTCACAAAACCTTCAGGAAAACAAGTTATAGAACGTAACTTTAAAGAGGATGAGATTTTTTTAAAGAACTACGAAGATGTTTACGAGCAAGCTAAAAACAATAATTTAGAGTTAGCATTGCCAAATGTTATTTATACAAAATCAGATTCTTTAGATTTTTCAATTCTATCGTATAAAATATTTTTAGAAAAAGGTGAACGATTAAAAATTGAAACGAATATTGAAACAGATTCTTTGCAATTCGCTGTAGATATTTATGGTATTTTAAATGATACTTTAATTTCAAAAAGACCCATAGTTTCTAATGAAGCGAATTTAAACAACCTTAATTTCGAAGTTTTTAAAACTGGGTATTACAAAATTGTGATGTTTTCAGAATCTAATAAAAAAGTCGATTTTAATATTGGAATTTACACAGAACCTGTTTTTTTATTTCCAGTAGCTGGTAAAGGAAATAAAGATATTCAAAGTTATTGGGGAGCAGTTAGAAGTGGAGGAAAAAGAAAACATGAAGGCATCGATATTTTTGCTAAAAGAGGAACTCCAGTAATTGCTTCAGTAGATGGTTTTGTGGCAACTGCTAAAAATAGTGGTTTGGGTGGAAAACAAATCTGGTTAAAAAGTGGTCTTTTTGGTAAAACGTTATATTATGCACATTTAGACAGTATTAAAACAAGATCAGGAACCTATGTAAAACTGGGTGATACTCTAGGTTTTGTAGGTAACACAGGCAATGCAAAAGGAGCAAGTCCTCATTTACATTTTGGGATTTACAATTCTTCTGGAGCCATAAATCCGTTAGCATTTGTAAAAAAATCTGATTTGCCAAATAGTAAAGAAGAAAAGGTTTTCAAAAACGGAATTACGAAACTGGCTAAAAATGAATTAAGAATTGGTTCAGGTGTTAAATACAAAAAAATAGAAACGTTTACAGAAAACACGCCAATTACAATTTTAGGAAAAATTGACAACTGGTTTCATGTGCAATATGCAGATCATATTGAAGGATTTATGCACGAGAGTTTAGTTGTAGAAAATATATAATCTTACCTTTTTAGTTTCCAAACCTCAATGAAGAGAGAACTATTTTATTTTGATGATATTTTTGGGAAACAATTTCGACAAAAAAAGGTGATTTATGCTACTTCAACAATACTAGAAAATTATTGCCTAAATTTAACGAAGAATTTATTTGGTTTTTAACTCAGTTCTTTGTTGTGTGCAGTATTTTTCAACATATTTAATTGCTTGTTTTTTAATCCACGTTCTTTTATCATTCGTAAATTTTGAAACTTTTTCACAATATCCTTCAACTTGTAATTTATTCAATCCTTCAATTATATGTCCGTAAACGTATTTGTCCTCAATTAAACTTGCAAGTCTTTCAGCATATTTTTGATTATGTTTATACCATAATAACATAATAAATGATTCTCTTCCGCTTTTTGAATTCCTATTCAAACAGAAACTAATTATTCTTTCATTTATAAAATCATCTTTTCTCAAACCTTTATGTTCAAGAATTAATACTCTAATTTCTTCCCCAATTCGCCAAATTTCATTCTCATAAAAATGTTGTTCTCTAACATCAGGAAGGTTTTTAATATTAGGAAGGTCTTTCTCCATTTTTTCTGGAGTTAGATTTTCAGCTTTTTTAATTAGTTCTAATACTTTTTCTTTGGTTTCAAGTTTTGTTGGTTTTTTTTTAGAAGTTTTAGTTTTAGGAAAGTTTTCTGCTTTTACAGCAATGGTTTTATTACTCCACCAAGTTTTTGTTTTTTTTAGAATATTAATCATTCCTATTTCTTTTGAAACTATATTTTTTTTAATTCAAAGGAGCTTCGTTCATATTGTACACAACGTTGTTGTGTTATGGAAAGTTGCGATTTTGTGAACGAGGAATTTCCAGCGGAAATTCAGAAGTTTGCAAAAGAGCAACAAGTTTTAAATTAAGCTAAATATAGCAATTTTTTATACACGGTGTTGTCTAACTATTATATCTTATTTCTTCTAATTTCACTTAAATCCTT
>CAXBPL010000104.1:0-6389 GCA_963977615.1 uncultured Polaribacter sp.
TAAAAACCTTTACCAATTCTTACACGTTCATTATAATTCTCAAAACCTGGAATTACTGCTTCAATTTCATTTCTGATAAAATCGTAGTTTGATATTAATTTTGTCCAATTTACAGAAGAATTCTTTAAAACTGCATTCGCCAAACCAGCAACAATAGCAGGTTCACTTAAAAGATGTTCAGAAGCAGGAGTTAAATCTCCTTGAGAATTATGAATAATTCCCATAGAATTTTCTACGGATATAAATTGCTCTCCAGTACTTTGTATATCTTCTTCAGATCTTCCTAAACAAGGTAAAATCAATGCTTTTTTTCCGTGAATTAAGTGACTTCTGTTTAGTTTTGTAGAAACATGCACTGTTAAGTTACACTTTCTTAAAGCTTCTGCTGTAAACTCTGTATCTGGAGTTGCAGAAACAAAATTTCCACCCATTCCAAAAAACACTTTTGCTTTGTTTTTGTGCATGGCTTCTATAGAATTTACTACATCAAAACCATGTTTTCTAGGTGATTTAAAATTGAAATTTGCATCTAATTTGTCTAAAAATTCATCCGACATTTTTTCCCAAATTCCCATAGTTCTATCTCCTTGAACATTGGAATGACCACGAACTGGGCAAGTTCCAGCACCTTCTTTACCAATACTTCCTTTTAACAATAGAATATTTACAATTTCTCTAATAGTATCTACAGAATTTTTGTGTTGCGTAAGTCCCATTGCCCAACAAATAATTACCTTTTTTTTGTTGATAATTAAATCTGCAGCTTCTTTTATTTTTTCAAGTGATAAACCTGTTTGAGGTACTAAATAATCGATAGAATACGTTTCTAAATCATCTAATAAGTCTTCAATTCCATGTGTTTTATTTTTGATAAAATCATAATCAAAAACCGAATAAGGAACATCTTCTTCCTTTTTTAGCATCAATTTTAAGATGATTTTTAGCAAAGCAACATCTCCATTAATTTTAACTTGTAGAAACAAATCTGTTAAATCTTGACCAGAACCAACCCATTTTAAAGGGTTTTGTGGATCTTTATAATTCATTAAACCTACTTCTGGCAAAGGATTTATGGTGATGATTTTACTACCATTTTTTTTAGCTTCACCCAAAGCTGTTAACATTCTTGGGTGGTTTGTACCTGGGTTTTGACCCATTACAATAATTAAATCTGTATGATTAAAATCGTCTAAAGTAACAGAACCTTTACCAATTCCTAGCGTTTCAGAAAGTGCAGCTCCACTAGATTCGTGGCACATATTAGAACAATCTGGTAAATTATTAGTCCCAAATTGTCGAACAAAAAGTTGATATAAAAAAGCGGCCTCATTACTTGTTCTTCCAGAGGTGTAAAAAATGGCTTCATCAGGAGAGTCTAATCCATTTAATTCATCAGCAATTAAAGTAAAAGCATCTTTCCAAGAAATTTCTTTATAATGGTTTGCGCCTTCAGGTAAATAAACGGGTTGTGTAATTCTTCCTTTTTTTCCGATTTCATAATCAGATAATTTTGCTAAATTTGATACAGAATACGTAGAAAAAAACATCGGTGAAACACGATTTTTAGTTGCTTCTTCTGCTACAGCTTTTGCGCCATTTTCACAATATTCTGCTAAAAAAGCACGTTTTTCATCTGGATCTGGCCAAGCACAACCTGGACAATCAAAACCATTTTTTTGATTTAAGTTTTTAAGTAATTTAATTCCTTTTACCAAACCAACTTCGCCAATAACATGATTTAAAGAAGATTTAATTGCTTTTACACCAACTGCCGATTTTGGAATATCAGTAAGTTCAATTCCTGTAAATTTTTCTGGTGGTTGTGCATCTGTTTTTTTAATCATTCTTAAAAATTATTTATACTGTTAGGGTTGGCGTAAACCGTCATTTTGTTATTTCTTGTAAAACCAATTAAGCAAATTCCGAACTCTTTTGCAAAATCAACAGCCAAAGAGGAGCATGCTGAAATAGCTACAATTACAGGAATTTTAGCAATAAAAGATTTGGTTACAATTTCGTAAGAAACTCGACCACTTACCAATAAAAAATGGGCATTCTTTAAATTTTGAGTTATCAACAAATCTCCAACTGACTTATCAACAGCATTGTGTCTTCCTAAATCTTCTTTTATTGTTAATAACTCTTGTTCTTTATTAAAAATAGCAGCTGCATGACTGCCTCCTGTTTTTTTGAAAGTTTCTTGTAAGTTTTTCATAATAGTATGCATTTTATGCAAACTATCTGCAGAAATTTGAATGTTTTTCTCCAAACTTTTACCAGCAACATTTAAGTCTTCCAATTCTCTTTTGCCACAAATGCCACAAGAGGAAACTGATAGTAAAGTTCGTTTATTTAAATAGCCTTTTCCTAAAGCTTCTTTTTGAATTGAAACATTTATAATAGCAGGTATTTCTGAAGTTACTTTTATAATTTGAAATACTAATGGAGCCTCTTTTTTATAAATATCTTCAGCAAAAAGTAAACCTGTTATTAGCTCAAAATCGTTGTTTGGAGTTCTCATAACAACAGTGTAAGGTTCGTTGTTAATATTTATTTGAAGTGGCGCTTCTACAACTAAAAAATCATCAATTTTTAAAGCGCTATTTGGTGATATTTTTAAAGCTTGATAATTAGCTGCTTGCATTGTATTTTAAAGTTTCTTTATCAAACAAATTTAATGAAAATTTAATACTGTAAAAAAAAAGTCTCGATTTTTAAAATCGAGACTTGGGCTTTAGTGTCTTATACCCCTAAAAATAAAACACATAAAGTAGTTACAAATATAATCTTTTATTTTAATTAGAAAAGATAAAATTTATAAATTATTATTAATTTAATACATTTTTGGCTACTTTCTTACAGATAACCAATTTATGTGTATTGTTTACATCTGTTGTAAAGAATATATAGGTATTTCCACCTTCTTTAACTTTGGTTTCTTTCCTAATTTGCGCCACAGTTTTAGGGAAATTTCGTGTAGTAATATTTGCTTTATTATTAGGTAATAGTTTTTTTAGTTTTTTCTTATCATAAGAAATTACATGTTCAATTTTAAAAACTCTTCCTGGAAAATCAATAAGCGTTTTTGATGTGTATAAGTGTGAATGTTGATGTAGCTTATTTAAATTTAATTTCTCTGATATTTGATGAAAACCACCAGATTTTAAAATAGCAACATTGGGTTCATATAAATAGGAGAGAGGTTCTGAATATGTGGAGCCAACTTCTTCATTAAAATCAAAATCAAAATATTGATTTTCGGTTTTTACAATATTAATTGTTTTAATCTGTATTGTATTTGTGTAATTTTTTTCTAGTAAAAAAAGGACTTCTTTAACTTCGTTGTTAAGCGCAACTATATGAATTTCTTTTACATTTTGTAGTTCTCTAATTGTATTTTTGAGATCTAAAATTGGCGAAACTTTTATTAAAATTTGATTGGATTTTGTAAAGAAAAAATCAATTTTGGGTGCTATGTTTGGTTGACAATCCTTCAACATAAAAACTTTTCCTTTTACCTCATCTCTTCTGGAAGGATCTATGTAAATGCAATCGAAAGTTGTGTTATTTTCTTTTAAATAATCCAACCCATTTCCACAATAAGTATCAATATTTTTGATATGTAATTGCTTGTAATTGTGTTTCACAATGGTAGATAATTCTTCGTTAATTTCACAATGAATTACTTTTTTGAATTGCTTTGAAAAATAATAACAATCTACGCCAAAACCTCCTGTAATATCAATAATTGTATCACCAGAAATAATTTTTGATTTATAATTTGCTGTTGTTTCTGATGAGGTTTGCTCAATACTAATTTTTTCAGGATAATAAATATTATCTAAAGAAAACCAAGTTGGTAGTTTTTTTGTTGATTTTTGTTTTGCAAGTATTTGATTCGCTAATTCTTGAATGGAAATACTAGCAAAAGGACTTCCTTTTAAAATCAGTTTTGTAATTTCTGATTTTAAATTATCAGAAATAAATTGCTGAACATCCTCATTTAAAATATCAAAATTCAAAAGAAATTATAGGTTTTTAGTTAATGATTTTACAATCTTATTGTCGGCTAAAAACTCTTTTAAAATAACTTTTAAAGCTGTATAAGTTGGTACAGCAGTTATCATTCCTAAAATACCAAATAGTAAACCTCCAATAATGATGATTAAGAAAATTTCTAACGGATGAGATTTTGTTGTTTTTGAGAAAATTATTGGCTGACTAGCAAAATTATCGATAATTTGAGCAATAAAATACCCAATCATTACATAAATGGTTGTTGGTAAAATTTCTGTTTGAAAATCTTGCTGAAGATTACTCGTCATCGATAAAATTAGCATAATTACAAAACCAATTACAGGTCCTATATAAGGAATAAGGTTTAATAATGCACATAAAAAAGCAATCACAACTGCATTTGTAATACCAAAAGTTAACAAGATAATTGTGTATAAAACAAATAAAATTAAAATCTGAAAAATAAGCCCGATAAAATATCTTGATAGTAAATCGTTGATGGTTTCTAGAGATTTAGAAAATCTACTTTCTGTTTTATCCGGAATTAACGTCATAATTCCGTTTTTTAATAATCGATTGTCTTTCATAAAGAAAAACGAAATAAATAGCACAGAAAACAAGCCAATACTTAAAGATCCAAGTGTTTCTAACAAAAAGTTTAATAAGTTAGGAATTGCTTTAAATTGAGAGGTAATATTAATGTTTTTTAATTCGCCTAAAACATCAATTCCTTTTGATGAAAAGTAGCTTGTAATTTGACTAAAAAGATTTTGAATATCGGTTTCTAATTGATCGATTTGTAAGAGTGATAAATTTTTACCCTGTTCTATAATTAACGGAATAAACAGTACAAATATACCTGCTAAAAGCCCTAACATTAAAATCATTGTGGTTACAACAGCAATGGTATTTGGGAATTTAAATCTAATTCTTAAAAACTTAATAAATGGTCTTGCAATTAAAGATACAATACCAGCAATTACAATATAAACAATTACAGATTGAATTTTAAATAAAAAATACAAGAGCAAAACAATGCCTAAAATAATTGTTACTGCTCTTAAAATTCCCTTAGAAATTGTTTTTGACGTCATTAATTATATCCTTTAACTTGCCCCATACTTAATTCACTACCACTTTCAAACGTGTGGTTTGTTGGTAATAATGTTCCACTTTCTGTAGTAATCCAATTTTCCCAAGTTGCAGAAGTTCCATTCATTCTGCCATTATTTAAATACATTTTGTAGCTATTTGGTACAAAATTATCATCTAAAATCCATACGTAAGAATCACCAGGAGTTGTACCTCCAGAAGTGTAGGTAACTCTTAAAACTTCTTGATTGTCAATGTTTTCTACAGTTCTTATAACTCCATCATCAAATAATTTGTGAGGGGCTACTAACCAAAAAGAATCGTTATTAAAAATGTCCCAAGCTCTTTTTACAATTTTTTCGTCTATATCTTCTTGTTTTACGCCTTCAAAAAAAACGGTACTTTTATCAATATCTTGTGGATATAAATGTACTCGAAAATTGTCCCAAGAAACATCTACAATATGGTTTTCTTTATCCCATTTAAAAGCTCTTTTTCCACCAAAACTCCATTCTAAAAATTTAGTATTTTTATAATTTTCGTGTTTAATAGCTTCTGAAATTTTGTTTGCTAAAGCATCTGCATTTTCATTGTAGGCTTTTACATTGTTTATGGGTATTTCTAATCCAAATAAAGAAAGAGTGTGATTTGTTGGTAGTTTTATACCCGATTTTGTGTTTTTAAAATTGCTCCAAGTTGCAGCAACTCCACCAATTGGAATAATGTTCGTCCACATTTTGAATGATGTTGGCATGTAATTTTCATCTAAAAACCACAAGTAAGAATCTCCAGGAGTTGAGCCACCAGAAGTATATGTAATCATTAGTGCTTCTTTGTTTTCGTAATTTACAATGCTTCTTTTTGTGCCTGCATCAAATATTTTATAAGGTGCAATTAGCCAAAAAGAATCGTTGTTAAAGTAATTTTCTGCTGTTTTTATAAGTTCTGGATTGTCAACTTTTTTATTTTCTACAAAAACCTCTGATTTTTTAGGCTCTTTCGTATTTAGAATCACCTTGTTTTCATCCCAAGAAACTTCTACAATATTTTTTTGCTTGTACCATTTATAAAAATGAGCACTTCTAAAATCCCACTCAATAATTTCTGTAGTTTCAAAAGCTTTATGATTTATGGCGTTAAACATTTTAGTTGCTAAAGCATCTGCTTCCACACCTTGTTTTCCTTGAGGTAAATCTTCGTTTTTAACGAAATAAAAAATAGTTCCTGCAACAATTAGTACTACTAGGAGAATTCCTAAAAACTTAAAAAATTTCTTCATT
>CAXBPL010000105.1:0-6269 GCA_963977615.1 uncultured Polaribacter sp.
GATGTTTTGAACTATAATTCTTATTTTTGATTATATATATAACTATGATGGATATTCAAGCAGAAAAAATACAATTAGCTAAAATGCTTTTAGACACTCAAAACCCTAAAATAATTGAATCTATTAAAAACATTTTCAAGAGGGAAAAAACTGTTGACTTTTGGTCTGAATTATCACTTGAGCAAAGAAATGAAATTGAAAAAGCATCAATCGAAATTGAAAACGGAGAAATAACTGAATATGACTCTTTTATGCAAAAACATCGATAAATGATTCGAAAAGTTGTTATTTCTAAAACGACTGAAAAAAAATTAGATTCCCTTTTTAATTATTTAATTGAAAAGTGGTCTATTAAAGTGAAAAATGAATTTATTGAAAAACTAGATTATTCAATTGAACTTATCAGAAATCAACCTGAATTGTTTCCTGAATCTAAAGAGGGTAAAAAAATTAGAAAATGTGTTGTAACAAAACAAACAACTTTATTTTATAGATTCACCTCCAAACAAATTAATGTAGTTACTATTTTTGACACAAGACAAAGTCCGAAAAAACTAAAGAAAGAAATATAAGTAACAACGCACAACATCTACATTTAACAGATAGAAAATCAAAAAAACTATAAAATTTCTATTCACAAAATCTCTTTCACCCTTTTAAAAAGTTAGTCCAAACCCAAATTAAAAACGAGATTTAGTTTAAACATCAAAAATATAATAATCAAGAATGAATTGGATACTATTAATAATTGCAGGCCTATTTGAAGTGGCTTTTGCTGCTTGTCTTGGAAAAGCAAAAGAAGCAACAGGAATTCAAACAACTTATTGGTACATAGCATTTTTAATTTGTTTAGGAATTAGTATGGCTCTTCTTGTAAAAGTAACGCAAGAATTACCAATAGGAACTGCCTATGCAGTTTGGACAGGAATTGGTGCTGTAGGAACTGTTTTAATGGGGATTTTTGTTTTTAAAGAACCTGCAACATTTTGGCGTCTCTTTTTTATTATGACATTAATTATTTCAATTATAGGACTAAAAGTAGTTTCAAATTAAGTCGATTTTATAAAGTGAAATTTTTGGAAAACAAATTATCCTAAACTTATTTTAGGAACTAAGAATAAAACCTATTATCAAAAATATTTAACTATTTTACAAGTACTTTCTCATTTTTAAAAAGATCTTTTAACTTTTTATTAGTATTTCTAAAAAGGGAATGCAACAAACCTAAAATAAATTATTACTTTAGTCGCCAAGAAAAAAGATGAATGATTACACAAGTTAGAGGAAGGTTGGTAGAAAAAAGTCCAACAGAAGTAGTTGTAGATTGCAATGGTGTTGGGTATTTGCTACATATTTCACTAAATACTTTTTCTAGTTTGCCTGCAGATGAAAATGTAGTTTTATACACACATTTATCAATAAGAGAAGATGCACACACACTATTTGGTTTTATCAACAAAACTGAAAGAGAGGTTTTTAAACTTTTAATTTCGGTATCTGGAGTTGGGCCAAGCATTGCAAGAACCATGTGTTCTTCTATGACAAGTGAGGAAATTCAAAATGCAATTGCATCAGAAAATGTGGCTGTAATTCAGTCTGTAAAAGGAATTGGCGCAAAAACTGCACAAAGAGTAATTGTAGATTTAAAGGATAAAATCTTAAAAACCTTCGATATTGATACAATTTCTTTCGCAAAAAGCAATACTAATAAAGATGAAGCGTTATCTGCTTTAGACGTTTTAGGGTTTAATAGAAAACAATCTGAAAAGACTGTAAATGCTGTTTTAAAAGAAAATCCTGATGCTAGCGTAGAAAAAATCATAAAACTAGCTCTAAAAAACCTATAATCAATTGATTAGATTTTTAAAAAATATACTTTTAGTGTTGCTATTTACTTTTTTAGTAAATTTTTCTTCAAGCGCACAAACAAAACAAAGTAAAGATTCTACAGTTGTAAAAAAAGATACCTTAAATTTAAGGTACGATTTTAACAACACGCAAAAAGGTGGTCTTTTTTTAGACGATTTAGCTAAAAAAGAAGTAATTTTTGACAAAGCATTAAACAGGTATGTTATTGTAGAAAAAATCGGCGATTATTATACTAAAACACCCGTATTTTTAACAAGAGAAGAATATGCACAGTATCGTTTAAAACGAGATATGTTGCAATATTTTAAAGACAAAGTGAGTGCAACAAACAGCAAAAAGAAAGGTGCTGCTGCTGCTCAAAAAGATTTATTACCAGATTATTATGTAAACTCAAAATTCTTCGAATCTATTTTTGGAGGTAATAAAATTGAATTTACACCTACTGGAAATTTGAGCGTAAAACTTGGTTTTATTTATCAAAATACAGAAAACCCACAAATATCCGAAGAAAACAGAAGCAGTTTGGTTTTTGATTTCGATCAACAAATAAATGCTAGTATTCGTGCAAAAATTGGAGAACGTTTAGAGTTTACTGCAAATTACGACACACAAGCTAGTTTCGATTTTCAGAATTTAGTAAAATTAGATTATACACCCACAGAAGACGATATTCTACAAGGAATTGAAGCTGGTAATGTATCTATGCCCATAAAAAACTCTTTAATAAATGGAGCACAAAGTTTATTTGGTGTAAAAACACAATTGAAATTTGGGAACACCAATGTTACTGCTGTTTTTTCTCAACAAAATTCAGAAAGCAAAACAATAGTTGCAGAAGCTGGTGCTTCTATAGAAGAGTTTGAGTTAAGAACTACAGATTATGATAATGATAGGCACTTTTTCTTATCGCAATTTTTTATTGATAATTACGCAAACTCGTTAAAACAATATCCGTTAATAAACAGTCAAATTAGCATTACACGTATTGAAGTTTGGATTACCAATAGAAATGCAGCAACAGAAGATTTTAGAAGTATTGTAGCTTTTGCCGATCTTGGTGAATCTAATGCAGATGCAAATCCAGCTTATAATAATTTGGTAGATGATTCTGGTTTGGTTCGTGATCCTTCAAATCAAATAAGTATAAATGCAAATGGACAGCAATTAAATTTACCTCAAAATGATGCTAACAATATTTATGAACAAAATATTTTAGATGGTATTAGAGATGTTTCTAATGTTGATGCAACTTTAAGTAGTCAGTTTCAAATGCAACAAGGAACAGATTATTCTATCCTTGAAAATGCAAGAAAATTAGATGCCAATGAATTCAGATTAAATTCTCAATTGGGTTATATCTCTTTAAATAGAAGATTAAATGATGGTGAAGTTTTAGCAGTTGCTTATGAATATACAGTTGCTGGAACTGTAAATGGAGCCAACTCTAAAAAATCTTTTAAAGTTGGTGAGTTTTCTAATGATGGTGTGCAAGCACCAGATAATTTAGCTGTAAAATTATTACGTTCAGAAATTTTACAAACAAAACGTACAAATCCAACAACGGGTGCAGATGAATCTTTTCCAACTTGGAGATTGATGATGAAAAACATTTATGCTTTAGGAGCTTTTCCTTTAACACAAGATGGTTTCCGATTCGAAATTCAATATAGAGATGATGATACAGGAATTGCTTCTAATGTTTTACAGAATGCAAACACACCAGATATTCCTACAATTCCGTTAATTCAAGTTTTTAAATTAGATCAATTAGATCAAAGTCAGTTTAGAACTCCAGATGGTTTTTTCGATTATGTGGAAGGAATTACCGTAAATTCTCAAAATGGATTTATAATATTTCCAGAGCCAGAACCATTTGGAAATGATTTAATTTTAAATGCTACAAATCCAAACGATATTGGTTTAAATCCTGCTGTAGATGAACGCTTTTTGTTTAGAGAATTGTATTTAAACACAAAGATTAACATCAAAAACAACTTTCAAAATAAAGATAAATACTTTTTAAAAGGATACTTTAAATCGGAAAGTGCTGGTGGAATTCCTATTGGCGCTTTTAACGTTCCTAGAGGTTCTGTAAGAGTAACTGCTGGTGGAAGACAATTGGTAGAAGGTGTAGATTATGTTGTAGATTATCCATTAGGTAGAGTGCAAATTATAGATCCAGGGTTACAAGCTTCTGGAACTCCAATAAGTGTATCTACAGAAAATAATGCTGTTTTTAATCAACAGAGAAAAACCTTTATGGGTGTTGATATAGAACATGTTTTCTCAGAAGAATTAGTGGTTGGTGCTACTATTTTAAATGTCAATGAAAGACCTTTAACACCTAAAGTGAATTTTGGAGCAGAACCTATAAACAACACTATGTTAGGTTTTAATTTCGATTACTCTACAGAAGTGCCTTACTTTACTAAATTGGCTAACAAATTACCTTTTGTAGATACAGATGTGCCTTCTAATTTATCTGTTAGAGGAGATATGGCCTATTTATTACCAGGAACACCAAGTGGAATTGATGTTGCTGGAGCTGCTACTTCTTATATAGATGATTTTGAAGCTTCGCAAATACCAATTAGTTTGTTATCGGCTTTAGATTGGTATGAAGCAAGTACACCAAATAATCAAGCAGATGATCGTTTTAATGGAGCAAATAGTGGTTTACCTTATAATTATAAAAGAGGAAAATTAGCTTGGTATAGTATAGATCAAATTTTTTACGGATTTGGAGAAACGCCTTCAAGTGTAGATGCAGATGAATTTTCTAGAGCAGAAACAAGACAAATTAATTTTGATGAATTATTTCCTAATCAGCAATTTGACATCACTCAAAATACACAAATTAGAACCTTAGATTTAGCCTATTTTCCAGAAGAAAGAGGTTCTTACAATTTTAACACCACAAATAATGATGTTAATAACGAAGGTAAGTTTATAAATCCTCAAGAAAACTGGGGTGGAATTATGCGTCCTTTAAATACCAACAATTTTGATCAAGCCAATGTAGAGTTTATTCAGTTTTGGGTAATGGATCCTTATCAAAATTATTCTATTACAGAAGAAGAAGGTTTGCCTCAAGGCGTAAATCCTGATAATATTGCTAATCAAGTTGGAGATTTATATATCAATTTAGGAAACATTTCTGAAGATATTGTAAAGGATAATCGTAAGATGTTCGAAAACGGTTTGCCTGAAGATGGTGCAAAAATACCTGGTTCTAATATTAACGAAACCATTTGGGGAAATGTGCCTAGAAATCCATCAATTATTTATGCATTTAGCGAAGAAGATGCTGCTAGAACAAATCAAGATTTAGGTTTTGATGGTTTAAATGATATTGAAGAGCAACAAAACTTACAAAAATTATCAGATTCCTTGAATTTGAACATTAATTTCAGTCGTTTAAATCCGAATGATATTGCATCTGATAACTTTCAATTTTTTAGAGGAGGAAATTTAGATGCTATTAATGCATCCGTTTTAAAGAGATATAAAGACTTTAACAATACACAAGGAAACTCACCAACGTTAAATCAATCACCAGAAACGTATCCTACTTCATCTACAACTTATCCAGATGTAGAGGACATCAACAGAGATCAAACCATGAATACTGTTGAGAGTTATTATGAGTATAAAATTTCTATGAACAAAAATGATTTACAAACTGGTAGAAACTTTATTGTAGATTCAAAAACAACGTCTGTAACTTTAGAAAACGGAAATACGCAAGAAACAACTTGGTATCAATTTAGAGTGCCTATTAGAAATGGAACTCCTGTAAACGGAATCTCTGACTTTAACAGTATTCGTTTTGTGAGAATGTTTTTAACAAACTTTAAAATTCCTGTTGTAATACGTTTTGGAGAATTAGATTTAGTTCGTGGAGATTGGAGACGTTATACAAGAACTATAGATCCAGATATAGATCCTGATAGAGAATTAACACAACCAGAATTAGAAGGTTTTGAAGTTGGTGTTGTAAGTATCGAACAAAATAATGGAAGTTATATTCAACCTCCAGGAATTGAGCGTGAGCGTTTGCAAGGAACAACATCTGTACAATTGCAAAATGAGCAATCAGTTACGTTGAAGGTTAGCAATTTAGAACCTAACAAAACCCGAGCAATTTATAAAAATATAAGTGTAGATTTAAGACGTTTCAAAAACCTTAAAATGTTTATGCACTTGCAAGGTTTAGATGTTGAGGCACCTATTTCTGACAATGACTTTGCTGGAGTTATAAGATTAGGAACTGATTTAAGTGAAAACTATTACGAAATTGAAATTCCATTAACAGTTAGTGCTGGTGGAAATAGTCAGTTAGATGTTTGGCCAGAAGAAAATAATTTAGATGCTTTTTTAGAAAGTTTTGGAAAAGTAAA
>CAXBPL010000106.1:0-6231 GCA_963977615.1 uncultured Polaribacter sp.
CAATGAAAGTCTGTATTGCAGAAAAGCCAAGTGTAGCAAGAGAAATCGCTAACATTCTAGGAGCCAACACAAAACGTGATGGTTTCTACGAAGGGAATGGCTATGCTGTAACCTATACTTTTGGGCATTTGTGCACGCTTTTAGAACCTAAAGACTACAAACCTCACTGGAAAAGTTGGGATTTGAACAATTTACCAATGTTGCCAGAACGTTTTGATACAAAAGTTACTGGAGATGCAGGTATTAGAAAACAGTTCAATATTGTTAAATCTTTGTTTGATAAAGCAACTGTGGTTATAAATTGTGGGGATGCAGGAACAGAAGGAGAACTCATTCAAAGATGGGTAATTAACCAATGTGGTTATAAAGGTGAAGTGCAACGTTTGTGGATTTCTTCATTAACTGAAGAAGCAATTAAAGAAGGTTTTAATAATTTAGAATCTTCCACAAAATATGATAATTTATATTATGCAGGTTTCTCTAGAGCTATTGGAGACTGGCTTTTGGGTTTAAATGCAACCAGATTGTACACTGTAAAATTTGGCGGATACAAACAAGTTTTATCTGTTGGTAGAGTGCAAACTCCTACACTAGCAATGTTGGTAAATCGTTATTTGGAAATTCAAAACTTTAAACCAGAACCTTATTGGGAACTACAAACTACGTATAGAGACACACTTTTTAATTATGAAGATGGACGTTTTCTAAAAAAAGAAGATGGGCAAGTTTTAGCTGATAAAGTTAAAGAATCTGATTTTGAAATTGTTTCTGTTACTAAAAAGAAAGGAAAAGATTACGCTCCTAAACTTTTTGATTTAACAGGTTTACAGGTTTATTGTAATAATAAATTCGGTTTTTCTGCGGATGAAACTTTAAAAATTGTTCAGAAGTTATATGAAATGAAAGTAGTTACCTACCCAAGAGTTGATACTACTTTTCTACCCAATGACATGTATCCAAAAATACATGGAATTTTATCGAAATTAACAAATTATAGCGAACTCACACAACCTCTTTTAGGCAAGAAAATAAAGAAAACAAAACGTGTTTTTGATGATAAGAAAGTTACAGATCACCATGCCATAATTCCAACAGGAATTCAGAGTAACTTGCAATACAATCAACAGCAAGTTTATGATATTATTACCAAACGTTTTATAGCTGTTTTTTATCCAGAATCAGATATTTCGAATTCAACTATTTTAGGAAAAGCTGCAAAAATTCCTTTTAAAACAACAGGAAAAGAAATATTAACACAAGGTTGGCGCGTTGTTTTTCAATCTGCAGAAAAGATTGATAAAAAGAATAGTGAAGCAATTTTACCCAATTTTGTAAAAGGAGAAAAAGGGCCTCATGAACCTTCGTTTTTAGAAAAGGAAACAAAACCACCAAGAAATTTTACAGAAGCAAGTTTATTAAGAGCCATGGAAACTGCTGGTAAACAAGTTGATGATGAAAATTTACGCGAATTAATGAAGGAAAACGGAATTGGAAGACCTTCTACAAGAGCAAGTATTATCGAAACTTTATTCCGAAGAAAATATATTGAACGTAAGAAAAAGTTAGTTTTACCAACGCAAACAGGTATCGATTTAATTAATATTATTGATAATGAATTGCTAAAATCTGCTGAACTTACTGGAAGATGGGAAAAACGTTTAAAAGAAATTGAACGTGGAGAATTTAGTGCAGCAACTTTCATCAACAATATGAAAAAAATGGTGGATGAATTGGTCTATGAAGTTCGTTCGAACAAATCTTCTAAACGAATTTCATCTGTTAATTCGAATGACAAAAGCATGAAGCAATCTGCTACTTCAAATGCTGATACTTCATCAAAAAAAGCTACAACAAAAACTAAAAATGTTGCTGGCAAAACGTGTCCAAAATGTAAAAAAGGGCAACTCTTAAAAGGTTCTTCTGCCTTTGGTTGTTCTGAATATAAAAATAATTGCGATTTTAAAATTCCTTTTGAAATTTACGGAAAGAAAGTTTCAGAAAATCAACTAAAAAGATTAGTTGATAAAAATTGCACCACCAATTTAAAAGGTTTTGTTTTAAATGATAAAAAAGTAGAAGGTTTAATTCGTTTTGATTATGATTTTAATTTGAAATTAGAACCTAAAAAAGAATTAGAAAAGCCTCAAAAAAATACGGATACAAGTTCAGCATCAAAAATTTCTTGTCCTAAATGTAAGACTGGAACTGTTTTAAAAGGAAAAACGGCTTATGGTTGTTCTAATTATAAAAATGGTTGCGACTTTATTTTTACTTTTGAAAACATAAAAAAAATTGCCAATGGAAAACCATTGACAAAAGATTTAGTTTTGGAAATAATATCTAATTAAGCTGATTTATAGAAAAGTGATCGTAAATTTCTTTACAGCCACCACCAACTATTGAAAAGTTTTTTTCTTTTGAGGTTGCTAAAATCATTAATTGTTGAATAGCATTTAGTCCATTCTTATCAATTTCTTCAGCTTCTTCTATATTTAAGGTTATTTTCTTTTTCTTATCAATTCTTTCTGTAAAATAAGTTAAAAAAGATTCTACATCAGGCGTATTTACTTTTCCTTTTAAATGATAAACACTTTTGTTTTTTGAAATTTTTAGAGGCATAATACATATATTTAATTGGTTAATATAAATTAATATTCAAAAACTAAAATTCGTTACTATCTAAATAAAACACTTTTGAAGAAAAAATAAAACAATAAAAACTAAATTATAATTTTTCAGTTTTTATACAATAAATACAATTTTGAATACGATTTGTACACTAAACCTTATTATTAATTATTTAAAAAAAACGTTTATTTTTATCGTTAACACAATGTAAATCATCAACTTAAAAATATTTATATTGTTTTTAAATAATCAGAAATTACGTCTAAAATTTTTTCGAATTGTTCTTTTTGTTTAACCTCTATCCTACTTTCACGAAGGTTATGTTCAAATTTATTAGCGTTTTCGTAATTCTCTTCGAGTCCTAAAATACTAAATTTATGCTTAATTCTATGAACATTAGACTCAATTTCTTTAAAGTTATTTTTTTCGACACTAGTATAGTACTCTTTAACTTCTATTGGAAACTCGTCTTTAATAACATTAATTAAAGTGTTTTTTACGGAATCATCTTCTCTTGCTAACTTATTTATATACGTTAAATTTGGTTTTTCCATCATTATTTTTTTATAGTAAAAGTAAAAATTGTTTCTACATTAGGTGTAGATTCTATATAAATATCACCATTGTAAGCCTCTATAATTTTTTTTACGATAGATAACCCAATGCCTGTAGATTTATTATCATTTTCTAATTTTTGAAAAGCAACAAATATTTTATCGAAATATTTGTTCTCAATTCCTTTTCCATTGTCTTTTAATGTAAACTTCCAAAAATCTTTTTGATTAAAGTAATTTATTTCTATGAGTCCATTTTTGCCTTTATCATTAAATTTCACAGCATTATGAATCAAATTATGAAATAAAAGTTCTAATCTATAGGTATCTCCAGAAATAATTGGCAAGTTTTCTGGAATTATAATTTTTATCCCTTGAGGATTATCAATCTTAGGAATTAAATTTTTTAATAAAGAATTTAAATTAACTTCATATCGTTTTTTTTCTACTTTCCCTATAGTAGAGTATTCTAAAATTCCTTGAAGAAGCGTATCTATTTTCTCGACATTATTCCGAATTAAGTTTAAGATTTCTTTACCACCATTATCAAAATCTTCATAATAATCTTCTCTAATCCAATTTATTAAAGCATCTATACTTTGTAATGGTGTTTTTAAATCGTGAGAAATCATATGAGCATATTCATTCAACTCCTGATTTTGTTTCACTAAACTAGTTACTAGTTTGTCTTTTTCTTTATTAATTTCAATAATTTCTTTAGTTTGATTATCAATAAAATCTACTAATTTTAATGAATCTGTACTCTCTAAATTATTAACTTCCTCCAACTCATAAAACTTTAAAGTATTTATGACATTATTAAGTTTCGAAATTATATTTTTTTGAGACTGTGTTTCTTCTCTTAATTGTTGATTTGTTTCAAAAAGCTCTTCAGAACTTATAGTAACAGCTCTTTGCAACATTATAAATTGCTCTTCTGAAGAATCATAAGATTTACTTACAGCTTCTAAAAAAGCATCTAAATCTTTATTAGCGTGTAAATCTTTAGGTAAAAATTTTCTTATTTGTCTTTTTAACAGAGAATTCATTATTCGCTCATTAAGGTAATTGCCATGGTTTGATTGTGCAGTTGACAGTTCATTTCGCCTTCAAAAGGTGCAATTTCACCATAAGAATAAAACCCGCAAATTGTGGTTTTATTTCCAATAGCTTCAATAACTTCCTCCACTTCTTCTTCTACTCTTTGATCTAAAACCAATTTTCGACCAATACAACTTATCAAAATTGCCAAATCTGGTTTTTTAATTCTACTTTCTAAAGCTTGGTTAGCACCTATTTCTGCAGCATTTACAATATTATCTACATTTGTCATCATTAACTGAACTTTAGCACCTTCTAAAATATCACCTGCTAAAATCATTGAATTTTCATCCTCATTAATATTTAGAATTGTTCTAACAATAGATTTTTTAGTATCAGTAGATTTTACATTTAAAGGATATAGCAATGCAGCTCCAGGTAATTCTTTAGATTTATCGCCTAAATATTTTTTATATAAATCTAATGCAGGCTTTCCATCAAGTTCATAAAGTATATTATCTTTAGATTTTGTAACAATTCTTTCTGGTCCAAAAGGAGTCCAACCACCATTTGTTGCAAAAGAAACCTCTAAAGTATCTCCATAAAAGCCAATTGCTACAATTTCGCCTTCTTTAGGTTGCTCATTATAAGACGCAAGCGTTTTTTCAAATCGAGATCCATCTCCACATAAAGCTCCTGTAATTAAAACATTATTTTCTGATGCTGCATTCATACCAACTGCAAGTTGACTACCATTTATAAAACTACCATCTGAAACTATTAAGACGTATTTTAAATCTTTTTTTGGTAATTGTTCAATTAATTCTTTGCCAATTTTCTGGCTATTAATTAAATTTTCAGGGTTTAAAACACCTGTTGTTTTTATAACAAAATTACTTTTCTCAAATTCAATTGCTGTAATTGTTATAGATTCATCGTCTACAGAATCTGAAGTAATATCACCAGAGGTAGATCCAAAAACAAGATGTCCATCTTTAAATTCCTCTCTAATTTCATTATAAATATTTGCATCTTCTAACATATATCTATTTCCGAAAACCAAAACCAAAGGTTTTTTTAATAGAATTTGTTCAGATAAATATTCTAGTTTTTTATTTTGTATTTTTTTTAACTGAACAGTTTTCATTCTTTATAATATTAAAAGGAACAAATTTAAATTGATTTTTAATTTTTTGGTTGATGAATAGGAGAAATTAATAAAACGATGAGATTCATCTAAAAGAATAACTATATTTAAGAAAGTTACTTTTTTAAATTACATTTTTATCAATTCATTTATACTCCAATACTCTAAAACTGTTTGAATTTTTTTAACGTAATCTTCATATTTTAAAGGTTTTAATACATAACCAGACATTCCTGTTCTGTAGCATTCCAATAAATCTTTCTGATTGCTTGAGGTTGTTAAAATAATTGTAGGAATATGTTTTAAATCGTCATTTGCTTTTATGATTTTAAGAAATTCTAGCCCACTAATCTTTGGCATATTTAAATCTAGCAAAATTATATCAGGAATATTTTCTTTGTTTTCAAGAAATTTTAAAGCCTCTTCACCATTTTTTGATTCATAAATGGTATGTTTTAATTTTAATAACGAAATGGTTCTGTTCATTTTCATTATTTCAATTAAATTGTCCTCTACTAATAAAACCTTTAAATTTTTTTCCATCTAATAAAACTAATTAATATGATACAAATTAAGTCTAAAGTTATTTTTTAATTGAAAAACGCAGTTTAAAGGTTTTAAAGTAAGGTTAAAATGCTAAAAACTATCGTTAAACCGTTTATTGGAAAAATTAACCAATTAACTGGCTAAAATATTCAAAAATTTCACCTTTTGAAATGGAGCTTCCTTTTTCCATTAAATCAAATATTTCTTTATTTCTTTCCAAATGATAAGGCTTAGAACCTTTAAAAATTTCAACAGAATTGTCCATTGGGTTTTGCATTAACCATTCAAAACCTTTTTGTTCTAATAAATTAATAT
>CAXBPL010000107.1:0-6202 GCA_963977615.1 uncultured Polaribacter sp.
GCAGCAATATATCCTTGAACTGGTGTTTTTAATGCTTCTTGCAAAGCCAACTTAATTTCTTCTTTAAAAGTTGTTCTACTCTCTAAACTAAATAAGTTTGAAAAAGACATTTTCACCAAATTTTCAAAATTATTTTGAGCCATTTTATTCGCGCGAATTCTTCTAATTTTTAAAGCTTCTGAATCTGCATTAGAAGTTGAATTTAACAAGCACAAACCCTTTATTTTACTAGGATTATTTTTGGCAAGAACCATAGAAATATAACCTCCCAAAGAATGACCAACCAAAATATATTTTCTTATTTTTAAATGCTTTAAAACAGTTTCAATTGCTTCTGCAAAAAGCTCCATAGAATGTACATAACCCAAACAATCGCTTTTTCCATGACCTAAAATATCAACAGTAATAATTCTATTATTATTAACAAGTGCTGGAATTATATTTTTCCACATGGTAGAATTTTCTAAAAATCCGTGAATTAACACAACAGCTGTACCTTTTCCTTCGTCAGAAAAAGAAATGTTTGCATTTTTAAAAAGTATTGATTTTTGCATCATACAAAAATATGTATATTTCAACTTTAAAATAACCTAGCAATTATGAAATTCTCAAAACTATTTACTTTTTTATTTTTATCATTTTCCTTAGCGTTTTCAGCGCAAATCAAAGAAAAAAATTTAGACAAATTAATCAATGAAACATTAAAAACTTTTGATGTTCCTGGTATTTCTGTCGGTATTTTAAAAGATGGAGAAATGGTTTATACTAAAGGATTTGGAGTTCGTTCTCTTACAAATAAAAAGGAAATGAATGAAAACACCTTGGTTGGTGTTGCTTCTAACAGCAAGGGTTTTACCTGTTTTGCATTGGCAATGATGGTGGATGAAGGCAAACTAAATTGGGATGATAAAGTAAGAAAACACATTCCAGAATTTCAATTACATGATGCTTGGGTTACAGACCAATTTACAGTTAGAGATTTAGTAACACACAGAAGTGGAATGGCTTTAGGTGCTGGAGATTTAATGTTTTTTCCAGAAGGCAATGATTTTACAGTAACAGATGTTATCAACAATGTAAAATATTTACAACCAGAAAGTTCTTTTAGAAGCGAATTTGCATACAATAACAATATGTTTATTATTGCTGGCGAAGTTTTAAAACGTGTGAGTGGTTTAACTTGGGAAGAATTTATTGAGCAAAAAATTATGCAACCTGTTGGCATGACAAACAGTAAAGCATCTTATAACAGAGTTACAAACAGAACAAATATTATTGATGCACACACAAGAACCGAAGGCAAAGTTGTACAAATTCCACATGATTGGAGCGAAACTGCAAACGCAGCTGGAGGAATTGTAAGTAATGTAAAAGACATGCTAACTTGGGCAAAATTTTTAATGAATGATGCTGTAACAGCCGAAGGAAAAAGATTGTTAAGCACAAATCAATTTCATGAACTTTGGCAATTACAAACGCCCTTAAAAGTTGGTAAAAACGATTGGTATAATTCCAATTTTAAAGGCTATGGTTTAGGTTGGTTTTTAACGGATGTAAAAGGTGGTTACAAGCAAGTATATCATACAGGAGGTTTGTTAGGTACAGTTACACAATTTACCATGATTCCAGATTTAGATTTAGGTATAATTGTTTTAACAAATCAAATGAATGGAAATGCTTTTAATACGATTACAAATACAATTAAAGATAGTTATTTAGGCTACAAAGACAGAAATTGGCTAAAAACCTATGGAGATAAAAATGATAATTATTTACAGTTTAATGATAGTTTAAAAGCAAGTATTTTTGATAAAGTTGAGCTCGCTAAAAACAATAAAAACTTACCAAAACCAGCTCAAATTACGGGTACTTATACTGATAATTGGTTTGGAGATATTGTAATTTCTTTTGATGAAAATAAGTACACTATAAAAAGCAAAAGATCTGCTGATATTATAGGCGAATTAGTACCTTATAACCAAACAACATTTGTTGCAAAATGGAATAACAGAAGTTTTGATGCAGACGTTTTTGTAAATTTTACCTTTGATGAAAAAGGAAATGCTACTAGCGCAAAAATGAAGTTTATTGCACCAATTACCGATTTCAGTTTCGATTTTGAACATTTAAACCTTAAAAAAATCAATTAATTTTGAATAAAACAAAAGAAATTTGGATTGCTGGTTTTGCACTATTTTCACTCTTTTTTGGAGCAGGAAATTTAATTCTACCACCAACTTTGGGTTTAAAATCTGGTGAAGATTGGTGGATTGTTGTCTTGGGTTTTATCATTACAGCCATCGCAATTCCTATTTTAGCAATTTTTGCACATGCAAAGCTACAAGGTACTTTGTATGATTTTGGTAAAAAAGTATCACCAATTTTTAGTACTACTTTTTGTTTTTTGATTTACATTATTGCAGTAGCAATTCCATCTCCAAGAACAGCTGCAGTTACTCATGAAATGGCAGTGCAACCTTTTTTCGATTCGCCACCAATTATAACTAGCATCATTTACTTTGTTTTGGTGTTTGTTTTTGCTGTAAATCGTTCTAGAATTATTGGGTTAATTGGTAAGTTTTTAACGCCAATTATTGTTGTTATTTTACTCATTATTATCGGAATTGCATTTTTTACATCACCTGGAAATGTACAACCATCAACCTTTAAAAACCCTTTTATTGATGGTATTTTAGAAGGTTACCAAACTTTTGATGCCATTGCTGGTGTTGTTGTTGGTGCAGTAATTATTATTTCTTTAGATTATAGTAGCCACACAACTTTTACTGCTAGGAGAACTTTAATTAGAAAAGCTGGTTTTATTGCTGGTTTTGGTTTGCTATTAATTTACGGAGGTTTAATTTTAAGTGGTTCCTTATTTTCATCAACATTTGTAGAAAATGCTTCAAGAATTGAAGTTTTATCGGGCTTAAGCACTCAAACCTTAGGCAATTTAGGCACAACTTTTTTAAGTGTTTTAGTAGCTTTAGCATGTTTTACAACTGCTGTAGGGATTGTAACAGGAACTGCAGATTATATAAAAGGTATTTTTAACAACTCAAAAAAAGCCTATTTAATTACTGCTGCAATTTGTGCTGCAATTGGCATTATTGTAGGTAGTTATAATGTTGGTTTTATTATTGATGTTGCTGTGCCTGCTTTAATGTTTGTGTATCCAATAACCATCGTTTTAATTTTACTGAATGTTGTGCCAGAAATATTTGCATCAAAATTAGTTTTTAGAGGCGTTATTTTAGTAACTTTTATATTCAGTATCCCTGATTTTTTGGTGTTTATTCCGAATTTAAAAAACTTGGCAATAGAAATGAAAAGTTTTATTTTTTTAGGAGAGTTTAGTTTAGGTTGGGTGCTACCAGCTTTCATTACATTTTTACTTTTAAACCTTTTACTTTTTATCAAACTAAAAAATAAACAAACACACCTTCAATAAAAAACAGAAAAAGCGTAAAATTTAATTTACGCTTTTTTCGAACTTCAATTTATATATTGGGGGATTCTAAAACATTTTAATCTTAAGAAGAGTCAAAATTACAGTTTTCTCACAATAACAAAATTGATGTAGGATAAGAAATTAATTTTTAAGGTTTTTTCTTTCGAATTCTGCTTAAACTCTCTGTAGTAATTCCTAAATAAGAAGCAATATGGTAATTTTTAACGTTTTTTTCTATATTAGGATATTTTTCTATAAATTGTAAATAGCGTTCAGTTGCAGTTTGAGATAAGTTTTTTAAAATTCTTATAAAAGAACTTGCATACCCTCTTTCTAACTTTTTTCTTACAAAAAAATGCACTTTTGGGCAAAAAATAAATATCTCTTCGAAGTCTTCTTTTGCAATCTTATACACCACAGAATCTTTAATACATTCTATAGTTAACATTGATTTTTCTAAATTAAAATAAGAAGCATAATCAGTTATCCACCAATCTTTTATAGCAAACTGCACTGTGTGTTCTTTGCCAGATTTATCATTAAAAAAAGCACGCAGGCAACCCTTAAAAACATAAAATTGATGAAACACATCTGTGTTTGGAGTACTTAAAACATCGCCTTTAGTATAAGTAACTTTTAAAAATTTAGCAGATATAAAGTCAATTTCTTCTTGCGAAAAAGAAATGCCTTTAAAAATTTCTGATACTATTGATTTTTCAGTGTTCATTTGGTTAAAATGAGGAGCTAATTACTACTAATTTAATAAAAATAAGGGAATTATAAAAAAATTAAATATTATTTTTAAGTAAAGTTTTTACATTTTTTTACGACCAACAATAAAACTAAAGTAAAAAATGGCAGTTCAAAATATTATAAATTATTCTTTTGGAGAAATCTTTTCAGTAAGTAAAGTTCAATTTGAAAAGGCGTGTACGATTGAGCATCATCAGCAACAAAATGATTATACAATATATTGGATTCAGGAAGGAAAAGGAACCTATAATATAGATTTTGAACAATACACTTTTAATGATAATGTGCTCTTTTTTTTGTCTCCAGGACAAGTTTTTACAGTAGAGAATGAACACATAAAAACTGCCTACAAATTGAGTTTTAAAAGAGATTTTTATTGCATACAAACGCACGATCAAGAAGTTGCCTGCAATGGAATTTTGTTTAATAATATTTACGAAACTCCCTTTGTAAAACCTTGTGAAAAAGACACCAAAAAACTCAGTTTTATTTTAGAAAGTCTCATTGAAGAATTCCAACAAAACGAAACTGCACAATATGATATGTTGCAAACCTATTTAAAGCAATTTATCATTAATTCTGTAAGAGTTAAACAAGAAAATCACACCATAAAAGAAGACACAGAAACCCGGCTTTTTAAAGATTTTAGTTTGCTTGTTGAGCAGAATTTTAAAACACTACACTCAGTTACAGATTACGCAAACAGGTTAGGAATTTCACCAAAATCGATTACCAAACACTTTCAAAAATTAGGTTCAAAAACTCCATCTCAATTTATAAAAAATCGTATTTTATTAGAAGCAAAACGTTTGTTAATTTATACAGATAAAACTGTAAAAGAAATTGCTTTCGAACTCGGTTTTAACGATCCTGCTTACTTTACACGCTTTTTCACAAAAACGATTTTAAAATCTCCACTTCAATTTAAAAAGGAATATTAGGTACTTTTTACCAACCAATTTCCTTTTAAGCATTATTTGGGCGTGCCTTTTTCTTGAGAAAATCAAGAAAAAGTCAGGCTTTCACAACTCGCTTTTTAAAGTTTTAGAAAAAAAACTTTAAAAGAGCTCAAACAATTGCTCAATCCTTCACGCACATTTTTGCTAACTTATTTTCTCTGTCCAAACCAAAGGAACTTTTGTCCAATTTTTAAGGTTGTTGTTGGTTGCATCTTTGCAGTATCAAATTTGAAGAACGTTTTTTAAAAGCATTATCAAAAAAAAAATAAAAACTGTAATTCCTGTAAAAACGGAAAACTAACAATTAAAAACAACCAAAATGAAAGCAACCAAAAACACACAATGTCCAAACTGTTGGGGGTATCAAACATATGATGAACAAAACCCAGAACAACAAGTTTGTGCATGTAAATAAGATACTGAATCAAGTTCAGCATAAGTAAAAACAAGCGTAAAAATTAATAATAAAACAAATACAAAATAAAAATTATGAGCACATTTAACGTACCAACAAAAAACGAAGTATCAGCAAATAACCAAGCAATTTTTGCACAATTAGAAAAAGGCTTAGGTTTTGTACCTAATTTATATGCATCTTTTGCACATAGTGAAACTGCTTTAGGTAATTTTTTAGCCATAGGAAATGGAAAAACAAGCTTTTCTGCAAAAGAAAAAGAAGTAATAAACTTAGCAGTAAGTCAAGTAAACGAATGTGTATATTGTTTATCTGCACACACTGCAATTGGTAAAATGAATGGTTTTACAGATGCTCAAATTTTAGAATTAAGAACAGGAAACGCTTCTTTTGATTCAAAATTAGATGCGCTTGCAAAATTTGCAAAAAGTGTAGCAATTCATAGAGGAGCAACTACTACAGAAGCTATCGAAAGTTTTTATGAAGCTGGTTACACAAAAGGAAGTTTAGCAGATGCAATTATCTTAATTGGCGAAATTACAATAACCAATTACTTTCATAAAACAACAGATGTTGCAGTAGATTTTCCAGTAGCACAAACATTAGAATTAACAACTATATAAT
>CAXBPL010000108.1:0-6003 GCA_963977615.1 uncultured Polaribacter sp.
CTTTAGAAATGGATAGCCTTTTAAATGCGTATTATCACTCAACAAAATATTTATATTTCAATAATAAAAAGCTAGAGAAATAATTTTTTATCGAGTTTTTTAAAGAAGAAGTAATAAATATTAGCCAATAAAATCCCTAACAAAATACCAACAAAAACATCCGTTGGAAAATGAACGCCTAAATACAATCTGCTGTAGGCAAAAAACGCTGGGAACAATAAAAGAAAATAAATTTGCTTGTATTTATCTCTCAATAAAAAGATTGTAAACAAAGAGAAAAATGTAGATGTTGTTGCATGCCCAGACATAAAACTATGACTTTGTGGGTTTGTAAATTCTCTTAAAGAAGTTCGTAAAGAATCCATAATCTCTGGATCGTTATTTGGTCTTAATCTAAAAGAATTATCCTTTATAAAAACGGTTAACTGGTCAGAAATTGTAACCAATAAAATCATGGCTAAAATCATTACTCCACCACGTTTCCACCCAAATGTTTTTACAATTAAAATAAGTATAAAAAGGAACAATGGAGCCCAGTAGAATTGGTTGGTAATTCCCAACCAAAATGAGTCCCATTGTTCACTTCCTAAATTGTTTAAGAAAACTGATAGCTCTTTGTCTTTTTGTATAATTGAGTCGAACAAGTTAATTTCCTATTTCTAAAATTTCTATTTCAAAAACCAAATCTGATTTCGCAGGAAATGGTCCGTATTTAGCTTCGCCAAAACCAATGTAATAAGGGACAAATAATCGTGCTTTTTCACCAACTCTCATATTTGCAACACCTTCTTTAAAACCAGTAATCATTGGTTTTTCTGCATCATCTAACTGAAACACAAATGGCTGTCCACCATCTTTTGTAGATTGTATTTGAGTACCATCTGCAGTGTATAAAGTAAAATGAGATTTTATAGGTTTATTGGTCACTATTTTATCTCCTGAAGGATTTTCCTTTAGCATTAAAATACTTAAACCAGAGGTCGTTTTTTTTGCTTTTTCTTCGCCCATTTTAGCAAAAAAAGCAGTTTTATCTTCTAGATACTTTGCATATCTAGCAACTTCTGCTGATGCTTCTTGCTCTTTTCTTGTTTTCTTACTTTCATCATACAAAAGAATCTGATTATCAAAAACTTCGTCTGCTTTAAAAGATTTGGCTTTGCTTCCAATTCTAATAATATTAATGGTATGAATCGTATCTAACTGAACAATTGAATTTAAAACAACATTTCTTAAAGAATCTACAGCGTTATTTAGTTTTGCTTCATCTTTAATACTCTTTTTTAAAGTAGCTAATTGAGTTGAGTTTACAATCGTTTTTCCAAAAACAGCATGTTTACCATCTAAATGCGGAATTTCTCTATGGGTTATAAAAAACTGACTTCCATTAGATTCTGGTCCTCCATTTGCCATTGATAACATTCCTGCATCATTGTGCTTATAGAGTAAAGAACCGTTTTCATCTTTAGGAAACTCGTCTCCAAATTGATAACCAGCAGTTCCTCTTCCTGTTTCTGTTGGGTCTCCAGCTTGAACAATGAAGTTATTTACAACTCTATGAAAACGAATACCATCGTAAAACTTTTTACCTTTTAAAGTATCTGTAACATTATTATTATTTCCTTCTGATAAAGAAACAAAATTAGCAACAGTCATTGGTACATCTTCTGCATATAACTCTAATAAAATATCACCTTTATTAGTTTGTATTTCTGCATACAAGCCATCTTCTAAATTTTTATATTTAGAAGATTGGCAAGCTGTTATCAATAAAAAAACAACAAAAATATAGGCTATATTTCTCATTTATTGTTCTAAAATATCTAAAATTTCTACTTCAAAAATTAACGTAGAAAAAGGCTGAATTAAAGCACCTCTTTGTTGTGCTCCATAAGCTAAATCTTGAGGAATAAAGAATCTGTATTTAGCACCTTCACTCATCAATAATAAACCTTCTGTAAAACCAGGAATAAATTGATTTGGACTTGCATCATAAGGAGTTCCTTTATCTACTGAACTATCAAAAACCTCTCCTTTTATAGTAGTTCCATGATAATGAATTTTAACTTTAGAAGTAGCAACTGGCTTTTCTCCAGATCCTTCTTTTAAAACAAGATATTGTAAACCACTATCTGTAGTTTGTACATTTTCTTTTACTTTATTTTCAGCTAAAAAATCTTCACCAGCTTTTCTGTTATCACCAAACTTTACTTCTGCATCTTTTGCTGCTTTTTCTTGTTGTTCTTTCATTTTTTCAGCTTGTTGCTTTTGAAAAAATGCACCTAAAAAAGCGTTTAAATCTTCTTGTGCAATCAACATATTTGTTGAATCCATTCCATTTCTATAGCCTTGTAAAAACAAATCAGTATCAGCTTTTTCAAAATTTGCTTTTACCTTAATAGCCATGTCCATTCCTAAAGCATAACTTGCAGAATCTATTTCAGATTCTAAAGATTTAACATCTGGTTTTTGATTTCCACAAGAAACCATCATTGTTGAAACTGCTACAATTGCTAAACTTTTTAATACTTTCATTTTTCTATTTTATTTAATGTTAATTAATGTTACTGTACTTTTTATAGATTGGTTTATTCCAATTTTATTGTTGTCTCCTGTAATGCCAAAAGCACTATAAGAAGGAATTACAAAGGTAATCGTTTCTCCTATTTTCATCAACTTTATTCCTTTTTGCAAACCAGAAATAAAATCTTCTTCATCTACTCTATAATTTTTTATTCCTAAAGCTTCTTTGCTATAAATTATAGTATCATTTAAAGCTGTAATATTATATTCTAAAACAACTTCATTCCCTTTATCTGGTGTTGGTAAATCTTCTTCAATTTTATTAATGTATGTGTACCAAAAACCATTTGAAGATTGCAAATATACATTTGTGCTATCGTTTTTTATCAATTGAAGAATTTTTTCATCTTCCAATTTATTTAAAACTTTATTTTGTTGCATTGCTTCAAAATAAAAAGTAGTCGATGGTTTTGGGTTGATTGGTTTTCTAGGTGCTACTTTAGAACAAGAAAAGCACAAGAATATCAATAAAAATAAAATACTATATTTCATAAGAATTTTCTAATTCTGGTTGATATTGCTCTAATAAACCTGAAAATTTAGTGACGGTTTCTGCCAAAGACACATCTGATTTTCCTCCAGCAGCATTATCATGTCCTCCTCCTTCAAAATGATTTCTTGCAAATTGATTTACAGAAAATTTTCCTTTAGATCTAAAAGAGATTTTAACAAGATTTTGCTCACTATCTTCAATAAAAATAGCTGCAAAAACAATTCCTTTTAAAGAAAGTGCATAATTTACAATGCCTTCTGTATCTCCTTTTTGGAAATCGAAACGTTTTTTTTCTTCGTCTGTTAAAGTGATGTACGCTGTTTTATAAGCTGGTAAAATTTGTAAATTACTTAATGCTTTGCCTAATAATAATAATCTATTATAAGAATTTGCATCATACACATTATTATGTATTAGATCGTTTTCTGCACCTTTATCAATTAAATCTGCAATAATTCTATGCGTTTTACTTGTGGTAGATCTAAATCTGAAAGAACCTGTATCTGTCATAATGCCAGTATACAAACAAGTTGCAATAGCAGCATCAATTAAATCCAAATCGTTATTCATTTCTATAAATTGATACACCATTTGGCAAGTAGAACAAATTTCGGTATCAGAATACATATAGGTTACATCATCTGGTTGTTGATGATGATCAATCATTGCAAAATTATTTGGATATTTCTCCAAGGTATTTTGCATGTCATAACCTACTCTGTGCAACGTATTAAAATCTAAAAGAAAAATAATATCTGAATTGCTAATGGCTTTTTGCGATTGCTTATTTTGCCAATCAAACCTGTAAACGGTCTCAGAACCAGGCAACCAATGTAAAAAATCTGGATATTCATTTGGCATGACAACTGTTGCTGCATGCCCTTTTTTATCTAAATAATGTTTTAAGGCTAAAGTAGACCCAACAGCATCTCCATCTGGGTTTCTGTGCCCAATGATTACAATATTCTTAGGTTTTTCTAAAAACCTTTTTAAATCTTCAAATCCTTTTAAAATCATAAGGTGCGAATATACAATTTAATTAAAAAAATTATGTAGTTTTGCACCCGTTTTTATGATATGTTTAAATGTCATAAATTTAATATGAAAGCTTAACTAAAAGTAAAGAAAAATGGCGACAAATAGAACATTTACAATGCTAAAACCAGATGCTGTAGAAAACGGACATACTGGAGCAATCTTAGACAAAATAAATGCTGCAGGATTTAGAATTGTAGCTTTAAAGAAAACTCAAATGACCAAAGCTGATGCTGAAACTTTTTATGCAGTGCATAATGAGCGTCCGTTTTTTGGTGAATTAGTAGAGTTTATGACAAGAGGACCAATTGTAGCTGCAATTTTAGAAAAAGAAAATGCAGTAGAAGATTTTAGAACCTTAATTGGTGCTACAAATCCTGCTGATGCTGCAGAAGGAACTATTAGAAAATTATACGCAACTTCTATGGGAGAAAATGCTGTACATGGTTCTGACTCTGATGAAAATGCACAAATTGAAGGAAACTTTCATTTTTCTGGAAGAGAGCAGTTTTAAAACTCATTTCAGTTAAAAATTTATAAAACTCGTAACTTTATTGTTACGAGTTTTTTTATGCAACCTATTTTTTTTAGATATCTTTGATAAAATTCAAATTAATGAAACATTTTCTTATACTTTTTTTCTCATCGCTTTTATTTTTTAATTGTGATAAAACTCCTAAAGTTCAACAAGAAATTATAAATACAGATATTAAGAATTTCTGGAAAGCTTACGATAATATTTTGGCAGTTAATGATAGCACTTTACAACTTAAATATCTAGAAGAATATTTTTTAGACAAAGCTACTGAAGGCCAACAAGGAATGATTAGAGCCAGAAATTATACGCCTAAAGAATACTTAAATGCGATTAAAAGCTATCCTAGATTTTGGAATTCTATTAGAAACAACACCTTAAACACAGCACAATTTGACATTCAAATAAGAGCAGGAATTGAAAATTTGAAAGATATATATCCTGATTTAAAACCTGCAACTATTTATTACACAATGGGTGTTTTTAGATCTCCAGGAACTGGTTTTAATGATTTGGCTTTAATTGGTTCTGAGTTTGCTTTGGGTGATAGATATACTGTTACAGAAGAATTTCCTGAAAATTTAAATTATGTTAAGAATTATTATAGCATAAATCCGCCAGCTTTTTTAGATTTTTTGAATATTCACGAATATGTGCATACACAACAAAAACCTGCTTTAGACAATACATTATCGCAAAGTTTATATGAGGGAATTGCAGATTTTATTGCAGCAAAAGTGACCAATAAAAAACCTCCTTTTAGATATGATAACTTCGGATTTAAAAATGAAGCAAAACTTAAAATAGCTTTTGAGAAAGAACTGTTTAACATCCGAAAAATGGGTGATTGGATGTGGAATGAAAACAATCAATTTAAAACTAGAGATTTAATTTACTTTATAGGTGCAAGGATTGCTGAAGCCAATTACGAGAAAGCTTCTGACAAAAAAGCAGCCATCAAAAAAATGATTGAATTGGATTATAATAATGATACTGAAATTGAAGAATATGTAAATAATTCAGGGTATTTCTCAACTACTTTAAAAGATTTAGAGCAAAAATTTGAAGAAAGCAGACCCACTGTAAAAACCATCAATCAATTTGAAAATGGAAGTCAAAATGTGCCTGCTGGTTTATCTGAAATTACACTTTATTTCTCTGAAAAAATGAATACTAATATAAAATCGACTGGTTTTGGGGAATTAGGCAAGGATCATTTTCCTAAAGTTATCAGCATCGATTTTGCTGAAGATGGCCTTTCTATCACCTATAAAGTAAGCTTAGAACCAAACAAAAGATATCAGATTTTATTAGAAAACGGTTACAGAACTGAAAATGAAATTCCTTTAAAACCTTTTTT
>CAXBPL010000109.1:0-5919 GCA_963977615.1 uncultured Polaribacter sp.
TTTTTCCTGCGCCCATTACATATTCATCAATGGAATTATCCAACACTTCTTTTACCAAAATGTAAATTCCATCATCTGCAGAAGAGCCATCTCCTAATTTACCAATATACATTCCTGGTCGCATTCTAATGTGCTCTTTCCAGTCTAATGATCTAATATTATCTTCTGTATATTTCGTTTCTTCACTCATAAAAATCCTTACTGTGGTTAGGTTTAAAGTACTCGACAATATAGTATTATCAGTAGAAAAATAAAACAGTAACTTTAATTAGTTATCAACAGTATTTCAACGACTTTTTTTAGTAAATGATACTCAATCAAGATCCGTATTTCATCATTAAAAAATGATGAAAAATCACAAAAAAAAACAATTTGTTATATTTTTAAACAAATCATAATTTATTAAACAAAATAACTACTTTTGATGCCAGTAATAAAATTAAACAATCGTGGAAAATACACAACTTTTAGAATTAGCAAATAAATACGGAAGTCCTTTATATGTATATGATACAGATAAAATCGAATCTCAATACAACAGATTAACAAGTGCTTTTAGCAGTGTTAAAAACTTAAAATTGAATTATGCTGTAAAAGCACTTTCGAACATCAATATTTTAAAATTCTTTAAAAATTTAGGTGCAGGTTTAGATACTGTTTCTTATCAAGAAGTTCAGTTGGGTTTAACAACAGGAATTGATCCTAAGAAAATAATTTACACACCAAATGGCGTTTCTTTAAAAGAAATTGAAGAAGTTGCAAAATTAGGAGTTCAAATTAATATTGATAATCTTTCTATTCTAGAATCTTTTGGTCAAAAGCATCCAGAAATTCCTGTTTGTGTAAGAATAAATCCACATATTATGGCTGGTGGAAATTCTAAAATTTCTGTGGGTCATATCGATTCTAAGTTTGGAATCTCCATTCATCAAGTTCCTCATATTAAACGTGTTGTGGAAAATACAAAAATGAATATCAATGGAATTCACATGCATACAGGTTCTGATATTTTAGATATTGATACTTTTTTACGTGCTACAGAAATCTTGTTTGATGTTGCTAAACAATTCGAAAATATCGATTTTATCGATTTTGGAAGTGGTTTTAAAGTACCTTACAAAGAAGGTGACATTTCTACAGACATAGAGCAATTAGGGATTCAATTATCAGAAAGATTCAACGAATTTTGTGTTGAATATGGTAAAGACATTACTTTAATGTTTGAACCAGGAAAGTTTTTAGTTTCTGAAGCTGGTGTATTTTTAGCAAAAGTAAACGTTGTAAAACAAACAACTTCTACTGTTTTTGCACATGTAGATTCTGGTTTTAATCATTTGGTAAGACCAATGATGTACAACTCTCATCATCATATTACAAACATTTCTAATCCAGCAGGAAGAGATCGCTATTACTCAGTTGTTGGTTATATTTGTGAAACAGATACGTTTGCATCTAACAGAAGAATTTCGGAAATTTCGGAAGAAGATGTTTTGTGTTTCCATAATGCAGGAGCGTATTGCTTTTCAATGGCATCAAACTATAATTCACGTTATTTACCAGCAGAAGTTATGGTGGTTGATGGCAAAGATTATTTAATTAGAAAAAGACAAACGATTAAAGATATTTTACACAATCAAGAAGTTGTAGAATTTTCATCAAAAAAGAAAAAAGAAGCTGTTACAGCTTAGAAAATTCTTAAAATAAATTATTTTAGCCATAAATTCATCAACTTTAAAATTGATAATTTATGGCTTTTTATTTAAAATTTTAAAAAATAAATACAATGAAAATATTAGGAATTGGTAGTAATTACGTAGCAGATTTAAAAGATATTGACGATAAAAAGAAAGCTAAAAAGTTTATCTTTTCTAAGCCAGAAAGCAGTTTAGCTGTAAATTGTGATGTTGTGTATCCAAGTGATATTACCAACGAATTAATTTACGAAATTGAATTGGTTATCAAAATAGGAAAAGAAGGTAAAAACATTACCAAAGAAACTGCTAATTCTTACATTTCTGAAATAGCTGTTGGGATCGATTATACAGCAACAGACCTTTTAAATGATGCCAGAGAAACAAAACATCCTTGGGATTTTGCCAAAGGTTTTGATGGTGCTGCACCAATTTCTAGCTTTAAATCGATTGCTGAATACCCAAATTTAGACGATATTAATTTCGATTTGAAAATTAATGGAGAAGAAAAGCAAAGAAGTAATACAGCTTATATGATAAATGATTTTGCTGATATTATTGTGTTTATTTCAAAATATATGACCTTACAACCTGGAGATTTAATCTTTACTGGAACTCCTGCTTTAGGAAAAGGAGAAATTTTTAAAGGAGACCAATTACAGTGTTCTATAAATGGCGAATTGTTATTAGATTTTAAAATGATATAATTTTTCTGATGAAAACAAGACTTTCTACTTTTGATGATATTTCAGACATCATGACCATTATTAATGACGCTAAAATTTATTTGGCTTCTCAAAATATCGATCAATGGCAAAATGGCTATCCTAATGCTGAGCAAATTGAAAATGATATTAAAAATGACGAAAGTTATGTGGTTGTAAATGATGAAAATCAAATTATGGCAACCTCCATGTTTACCTTAAGAAAAGAACCAACATATAAAGAAGTTTTTGATGGAAAATGGATCATTCCAGAGGATGAAATTTATGGCGTTATTCACAGAATGGCTATCAAAAAAGAATTCAGACAATTTGGTTTAGCGACTTTTCTATTTCACGAATTTCACTTGCAGTTAGAAGAAAAAAACATCAAAAGTTTAAAGATTGATACGCATGAAGAAAATATTGGTATGCAATCTTTAATTAAAAAATTAGGCTATAAATATTGTGGCATAATTTACACCAATTACAATGCAAAAAGATTGGCTTTTGAGAAAGTAATATCATCTTAAAAATACAAAATAAAACTATATTTACAACCTCATAAATTATTTTATGAGGTTTCTTTTTTCTGATAAAATCCAAATATAAAAATGCAAATTCTTCCATATATAATTCAGCAAACACAGCTTTCATCAAAATCTGTAGAAAACACTATTTCTCTTTTAAATGAAGATGCTACAATTCCTTTTATCAGTAGATATAGAAAGGAAATTACTGGCAATTTAGATGAAGTTCAAATTGGCGAAATTGTAAAATTTAAAGAGCTTTTTGAAGCTTTAGAAAAGCGTAAATCGACTATTTTAAAAGCGTTAGAAGAGCAAAATGTTTTAACAAGCGAGTTAGAAAATCAAGTAAATACTTCTCAAGACCTTATTTCTTTAGAAGATTTGTATTTGCCTTTTAAGAAAAAACGAAAAACCAAAGCAGAAACTGCTCGTTTGCAAGGTTTAGAACCTTTGGCAAAAATGATGATGAGTCAGAATGTGAACAATTTAAATCAAACTGCTTCAAAATATACATCTAAAGAAGTTGCTACTATTGATGATGCTTTGGAAGGCGCACGTTTTATTATTGCAGAATGGATTAACGAAAGAACTGATATCAGAAATAATATTAGAAGAGAATTAGAACGTTTTGCAACCATTTCATCAAAAATAATAAAGAGTAAAATTGATGAAGAAAAAGCGCAAAAATTCAAAGATTATTTTGATTGGAATGAAGCTTTAAAAAATATTCCTTCACACAGATTATTAGCAATTTTAAGAGCAGAAAATGAAGGTTTTATCCGCGTAAAAATTGAAATTGATTCAGAAAGAATCTTACAAAGGATTGAAAACAGAATTATTAAATCTCAAAATAATTGTTCGGCACAAATTGAATTCGCAATTCAAGATGCGTATAAACGTTTACTGTTTCCTTCTTTATCAAATGAAGCTCTCTCAATTGCTAAAGAAAAGGCAGATGAAGATGCTATAAATGTCTTCACCAAAAACCTAAAACAATTATTATTGGGTTCTCCTTTGGGTGAAAAACGTATTTTGGCAATCGATCCTGGTTTTAAATCGGGCTGTAAATTGGTTTGTTTAAATGAACAAGGAGATTTACTACATAATGAAAATATTTATCCTCATCAACCTCAAAATCAAACAAATGAAGCAATAAAAAAAATAGGTTCTTTGGTTGATGCTTATAAAATTGATGCGATTGCAATCGGAAATGGAACAGCCTCAAGAGAAACAGAAGAATTGGTTAAAAAAGTTTTCTTTAAAGATAAGATTGATGTTTTTGTGGTCAGTGAAGCTGGAGCCTCTATTTATTCAGCTTCTAAAATTGCAAGAGACGAATTCCCAAATTACGATGTTACAGTTCGTGGTTCTGTTTCTATTGGACGTAGATTGCAAGATCCTTTGGCTGAGTTGGTTAAGATTGATGCAAAATCGATTGGAGTTGGCCAATATCAACATGATGTTGATCAAACAAAATTGAAAAAATCTTTAGATACAACTGTGGAAAGTTGTGTAAATACAGTTGGTGTAAATATTAATACTGCTAGTGAATCTTTGCTAAGTTATGTATCAGGAATTGGACCAAAATTGGCAGAAAACATCGTAAATTATAGAAACGAAAAAGGCTCTTTTACTTCGAGAAAAGAAATTAAAAAAGTGCCAAGATTAGGAGGAAAAGCTTTTGAACAAGCTGCAGGTTTTTTGAGAATTAAAAACGGAAAGAATCCTTTAGATAATTCTGCTGTGCATCCTGAAAGTTATATTTTGGTTGATAAAATTGCCAAAGATTTAAAAATAAATATTGCTGATTTAATTGGAAATAAAGACATCCTTCAAAAAATAAATTTGCAACATTATGTTTCTGAAACCATAGGTTTGCCAACGTTACAAGACATTGTGAAGGAATTAGAAAAACCAGGTTTAGATCCAAGAGAAAAAGCAAAAGTATTTTCTTTTGATGCAAATATTAAAACTATTGCAGATTTAAAAACAGGTCAACTTTTACCAGGAATTGTAAATAATATTACAAATTTTGGTTGTTTTGTAGATATTGGTATTAAAGAAAGTGGCTTAATTCACGTTTCTAATTTATCTGATACGTTTGTAAAAGATGTAAATGCAATCGTTAATTTGCAACAACAAATTACTGTAAAAGTTTTAGAGGTTGATGTTGTAAGGAAGCGAATTCAATTGGCTTTGGTGAAGTAAAATAATAATTCTTATATTTATAAAATGAGCAATAAAGTAGAAAAAACAGATTCTTGGGATGACTTAACTGATTATCAAAAAAATGAAATACAACAAGGAATTAATGAGTCAAATAAAAAGAAAAAAGTTTCTTGGGATGATGTTAAAAAAGAACTTTTAAAATTAAAATAAATATATATTATTCATTTTAAGAAACTTAAAAATTATTTTTGTAATAAGTATTCATTTTTAAAATTACAAAAAAGTTTGTATTGCTTTAAATAAATCACAAGATAAAATCCTAATAAGTTATATCTATGATTTATAAAAAAAGAGCAGATTCTTTTATTGAATCTACTCTTTTAAAAAACTTACCTAATCTCTACTTTATTAATAGGTATAGTCTCTGAGAAGAATTTATCTTCCATTTCAACAAAGCAGCTATTTGTTACTTTGTTGTTTTCAAGAAAAAGGTAAATAACACCTTTTTCAACTCTTAATACTTTTGTGAAGTCGTTTATTTCTAAAGCTTCACCTTTTTTTATGTTGGAAATATTTTCCATAATATTATTAGAGAGAAATTTTAATATTCAAGAATCATTTCTAAAATACGCTCCTTTCTATAATCATATACAAGAAAATTAATAAATGAAATGAGGATTTTAGTATTTTGTTGATAACTAAATATTTTTTCAGGCAAGAAAACAAATTAAAATTCTCTTTTATTTCCTTATTTTCGAGTTCACAAAAACAATCAATGAAAGTCTGTATTGCAGAAAAGCCAAGTGTAGCAAGAGAAATCGCTAACAT
>CAXBPL010000110.1:0-5915 GCA_963977615.1 uncultured Polaribacter sp.
TTAGCCATTACAAAAGCACTATATCTGGAGCGCATTAATTCTTCTGGTGTAGTTACAGAAAGTATATTTTGATGTGCTTTTTTACAACAATCAGTATATAACTTAGAAGGATTACAAGGACATTTCATTTTTTATTTTCCAATACAAAAGTTTCCAAAAATGTGTCCTAAAATATCTTTATCCACATCATAATCTCCAGTAATAGCACCTAAATGACGTAAACATTCTCTAATATCAATAGAAAATAAATCAGTACCAATTTCTAGATCAATTCCTTGTTGAACAGAAGTAATTGCTATTAAAGCATTATTTAAAGCTTCAAAATGACGCGAATTTGTAACAATTGTTTCGTTGTTGCTCAAAGCACCAATATTTACCAAAGATGTTAATTCGTTTTTTAGCTCCTCAATTCCTGTTTTATTTTTTGCTGATAAAAGAATTAAATTATCAATTTCTGATTGTAATATTGAGGAATCATGACAAGATAAAGTATCAATTTTATTAGCGATTACTAATAAACGCTTATTTGGAAAACGTGTTTTTATGGTGTCAATTTCTTCTAAAAATTCTTCTTTAGCGTAAGAGAATTTATTGGAATCTATTAAAAATATAATCAGTTGAGCATTATCTGCTTTTTCGTACGCTTTTTTAATACCAATACTTTCTATAACGTCTTTGGTTTCTCTAATTCCAGCTGTGTCAATAAACCTGAAAGCAACACCTTCAATAATTAAATCATCTTCAATAGCATCTCTTGTAGTTCCTGCAATGTCAGAAACTATTGCTTTTTCTTCATTTAAAAGGGTATTTAATAAAGTTGACTTTCCCACATTTGGTTCGCCAATAATGGCAACAGGAATTCCATTTTTCATGGCGTTTCCAAATGCAAAAGAATCTATTAAGCGTTTTAAAACAAAAGTAATTTTTGAAACTAATTCTTTAAATTTTGTTCTGTCTGCAAACTCTACATCTTCGCCAGAAAAATCTAATTCTAACTCAATTAAAGCAGCAAAATCTAATAATTGGACACGCAATTCTTTTAATTCGTTGGTAATTCCTCCACGCATTTGCTGAATTGCCATTTGATGACTTGCAGCAGAATTGGCAGCAATTACATCTGCAACAGCTTCAGCTTGGCTTAAATCCATCTTTCCATTTAAGAAAGCACGCATTGTAAATTCGCCATTATCTGCCATTCTACAACCATTTTGTAAAAATAATTGTATTATTTCTTGCTGAATAAAGCTTGAACCATGGCAAGAAATTTCCACCACATTTTCGCCAGTATAAGAATTTGGATTTTTAAAAACCGAAACTAAAACTTCATCTAAAATTATTCCTTTATCAATAATGTGGCCTAAATGAATGGTGTGCGTTTTTTCCGTTTTTATTGATTTTCCTTTTTTAATCGACTTAAAAAAAGCATCAACAATTGTAATTGCATCTTCTCCAGAAAGACGAATTACAGCAATTGCACCAACTCCAGCTGGTGTTGCCAAAGCTATAATAGTATCGTTTTTAATCATGGTACAAAAATACGGAAACATTTTATCAGAAAAATAAAAAGTCCACCACAATTTGTGATGGACTTTTTTAAAAATCTATGAGTCAAATTTAAAAGACTTAAGCATTTTTAGCTTTTTTATCATTTATTTTTTCTTCCTCTTTATCGTTATTTTTAGTAATATTTAAATTATTGTTTGGTACAAATTCCAAGGTTCTCATTGGGAAAGGTATGTTAATTCCTTCTTTATCAAAAGCCTTCTTAACTTCTATGATAGCTGTACTTTGAGCTTGCCATCTGTGTAAGGCTCTTTCTCCATCAATCCAAAATCTACATAAAAAGTTAATTGAACTATCACCAAATTCTGTAAAATAAAATTCTACCTCTTTCCCAAATTTCTTCTGATCAAATTTTGATCCAATAGTTTCGATAGTTAACTTTTTAACAGCTTCTAAATCTGCTCCATATTCTACACCACAAGTTATAGAAATTCGCATTTCTTGTGTTAGCGAATAATTTTTAAAAGGACTTTCCAAAATTATTTTATTTGGTATAACAACCATATTGTTATCAGCCTCTTTCATAACAAAATAGTTCAAATTAATATCGATTACTTCACCTGAATATCCACTAGTTTCTACCCAATTACCAATATTTAAATTTTTTCTGAAGGACAAAACCACTCCAGAAATTGTATTAGATAAGGTTCCTTGTAAAGCCAAACCAATTACAATACCAGAAACTCCAGCAGCAGAAACAATTGTTTTTAGAGTATCATCGAATTTTAATATTGTCATTGCAAAATACAGTCCTAATAAAAAGATAACACCAGATGCAATTCTAGAAACTAAATCTCTAACCGATTTTTGTTTTATTTTGCTACCAATAGTTTTATTTATTAAAGAACTAATGTTTCTTGATGCAAAATAAGCAATAACTAAAACTACGAGTGCAATTGCAATGTTTGGTATATTTTTTATAAAAACATCTCTCCATAGTTCTAATTTCTCTATTACTTTATCCATTTTTGTGTGTAGTATTTTTATTAATAAATTATTTTTTAAAATTCAATATTGTTAAAATTATTCAACAAATGTAGTATTTAATTCTTCTTTTGTGTCTTTAGACCAGGCATTTAGCATCCAAGTAGATTTTTCTAGCTGTCTTATATAAGCACCCATCAAATCATTGGTTCCTTCATCAGAAGCTTTTTTGGCTCTATCAACAACTTTACTTAATTGTTCTAATAAAATTTTATGATCATCAATTATATTTGCTACCATTTCTTTATCAGATAGTAAAGGGCTAGATTCTTTAATTCTAGAAACTTCAATATAATCAGACAATTTGCTAATTGGATGATATTTTAAAGTGATAATTCTTTCTGCAACTTCATCAATTTTTAGTCTTGTATCATTATACATTTCTTCAAATTTTTTGTGCAAATCGAAAAAATTTTTTCCTAAAATATTCCAATGAAAATTTCTTAATTTCTGGTAATATACATGATAGTCTGCCAATAAAACATTTAATTCAGTAACTACAGGCAACACTTTTTGGTTTTCCATATTTAAATAATCCATATCTGTTATTTTAAGTTATTAGTATTTTACTCAACAAAATTAGTTGTAAAGACGTCTTAAATGTTGCTCAAATAAGTGAGATGTTAACTCAATCAAATATCCTGTTTATATCAATTTAAAAGATAAACAGAATATGTTTAATTTACTGTAAATAAGTAAATTAATATTTAGAAAATCACAAAAAAACAAATGATAGCTAAAAAATAGTCGTATTTTAGATGTAACATATTAAAAAAATGTACGTCTAATAAATATAACAACCAACTTAAAATATAATATGATGAAAGAGGACAAGCAACTATTAGTAATTACACATTTAAGCCAATTATTAGATTTTGTAACAGGAATTGGTGGTTTTATTGTGCCTTTAGTTTTGTGGCTTGTAAAAAAGGACGAAGTTTATAAAATGAACGAACAAGGAAAAGCAATTATAAATTTCAGAATTTCGATGTTTATCTACATTTTAATCTGTATTCCATTAATTATTTTATTTGGTTTAGGAATTGTCGGACTTATAGTTATTTCCATTTTCTATTTAATTTTTCCGATTATAAACGCGATAAAAGTTAGCAATAACGAAGAACCAAATTATCCTTTTAGTATTAGATTTATTAAGTAGTTTTCTTTTTAGGGCGTTACCAAGCTGAAAAAAGCTTGGTCAGGCTTTACGTTTCAATCTTTTTAATTACGTCTTTGCCAAGTTTCTTTTTTTGTAAAGTGTGGCAATTTCGTATTTGTTAATTTCGCCCATTTAATTAAAATTAAAAAGGATTTTCACCTCAATCCTTAACGCAAAGCAAGTTTACAAACGAGCTAATTTATTTAGTTGAAGTTTACTTTTTGTAGATTTTGGCAATCTAAAAATTCTGAAATAAAAAATTTAAGCATCAAATTGCTTGGTTGATAAAATCTTCATATTCATAAAAGAAGAGTTCAAATTTAGGCATGGTCTCCACATAAAACTTATAACAATCTCGCCAAGTGTCTTTATTGTAAATGCTAAATTTTTTATCAAAAGGAACATAAATTCTATGAATAATTTTGCCACTTTCCAATTCGTAAGCATCATTAAAAATAACTTCAGGGAGTTCAGTTTCCAACAAAACCTTTAAAGAAATCATTTGATCGAATAATAATTCGTTTGCAATTGCTTCAGGATGATCAATATCCAAACAAACCATGGCTTTTTTTCTATCAGCATCAAATTTAAAAGCAAACCCTTTAATTTTGGTATTGTACAACAACCATTTTCTTGGAAACGATTTTCCAAAACTTGTCCAAAATAATTTACGTAATTGAGCAGCTTCTTCTTTAGAGAACATTTTTAATTTAAGGTTTTAAAATAGAAATTAATAGTACTATTTCTAAAGTTTAATTTTGTTATTCAACAAGTTTAGTAAGACTTGTAGCGTTTTAATTGTTTTTACTTTCTAAAATAGTATCATTTAAAAAATAATACCTGAACACACATAATAATTGCGCCAAACCAATAAAAATATTGAAGATATTTAACAATATTCATTTCGTTTTCAACTACAAACTTTATAGGTTGTCTGTGTAAATTCCCTGGATTGTATTTTTTATGAAAACTAATTAATTTACTAATTATAGTTGTAATCACAAATCTATTCCAAAGATAAATTATCAACAGAATAAAAAGTACGAAAAGTATTTTTTCAAAAAAAGTCATGATCAAAATTTAATCGTTATTCAATAGTTTAATTATTCTTGGTTGAATGATGAAAATTCCAATTGGAAAAAACCAAAATCCTATCATATACCAACCAAATCCCTCCTTTTTATTTCTCAATGTTGTTATACATTTTGATAAGAAATAAATTGAATGTATAATTGAGTACATAAAAAAAAGATGAAGTGGAATTATTATAAAAACCTTCCAACCATACTCAGTAAAATTTTCAACGTTAATTTCATATCCTTTTTTAGAAAATATTAAAATAACAATCATATAGATGACAGCAAAAAATATTTGAGTTTGAAATCTTTTTAAGTTTAATATTGATTTATCTTTTAATTTTTCAAATAAACTTTTTCCAATACCTAAAGTCCAATAAATAAATAATAAGAACCAAATACAGTAAAGAATTTTTCCGAAAATTGTTTCAGAAAAAATAGATAAAATAATTATTGATAATAAAATTATCCAAGGTTTAACTGTTAATATTTTTTCCATCTTTTTTTAAGAGCATGAGTTTCTTCCCTTTGGGAAGATTAAGATGGGCCTCTACCCATGAATTTTAGCCACATTTCCTCTTTCTTTCATCATTTCAGCTTCGAAAGCTAAAAGAGCATTCCATTTTTCATCTACAATTGCTCTATCTTGATATTGTCTTGCAAACTGCAAAAAAGTAGCATAATGCCCAGCTTCAGAAATCATTAAATTTTTATAGAATTTTTGTAATTCCTCATCTTCCATATTTTCAGAGAAAACTTTAAAACGCTCACAACTTCTTGCTTCAATTAAAGCTGCAACTAATAATCGCTGAATTAGAGCATCTGTTCTGTCGCCTGTTTTCTTAAAAAACTTTTGCAAACGAATTGCATAATCGTTTTTTTGCTCACGTCCCAAAACCATTCCACGTTTTACCATTAGTAAATGCACCATTTTAAAATGTTGCATTTCTTCAATAGCAATATTGCTCATTTCTTTAACCAATTCTGTTTCTTCAGAATAATTTATTATGATAGATACTGCATTAGAAGCTGCTTTTTGCTCTAAAAAAGCATGATCTGTAAGTATTTGTTCTAAATTTACTTTGGCAATTTCTGCCCAAGAAGTTTCAGTTTCGAATTGTAAGCCTAACATA
>CAXBPL010000111.1:0-5898 GCA_963977615.1 uncultured Polaribacter sp.
GAGAAAAACTCCTGTAAAATTCGAAAAATTATAATGGTTGCTTTTTTATCGATATCAATATCAGTTCCAGTAATCGTTAAGCTAGATTTTATAAATTCTAAGCGATTAAAACGATCTACTTCTAGCTGTACAGCTTCTTTTAAATTGATATTGTTGATAGCCTCAGGATTAATTAATTTTGATAAAGCACGTACTTCGTTTAATCCTTTTGTAATAGTTTCAGAAACTTCTTTAACGTTTTCTTTGGTAGTATTTTGTAGCTGAATTTTGGCTAAAGTTAAAAGTTGTCCAATATTATCATGCAACTCCCAACTTATATTTCTAAGAGTTTCTTCTCTTATTTCAATTTGAGTTTCTGCAATTTCTTTCTCGAATTCTTCTTTGGCTAATTTTTGTTGCTTAAGTAATTCGTTTTTTCTTTTTTGAAAAATAGTAAATAATAAAACAATACCTATAGTTACAAATAATATTATTATTGTAAATATGATGATGATTATTTCTGTATTGGTTTTATCCATAGTAAGCTGACTATAAATATAAGGTGCATTATTATAACTACCGCAGATAAAAGTGTAAAAAGCAACCTATCATACAAACCAAATAAATATTGCAGTGAGAAAAAAGGAACACTCGCAAGATAATAAATTAAAAAACCAACTGTTAGCCAAAAGGGCAACACCTTTTTATAATTCATTATTTTACTAGAGTTTAATAATTTTTGTAAATATAAAAACATAAAAGGGACTACAAAAAAAGGTAAAATTATTACCGTATATTTTTGAAGAACAACATATTTAAAACTTATAAAATAAATTATGTAATAAATTATAGAGAGGAATATAATAATCTTTTTTGATTTTACACTCGTGTTTAGATAATAGTAAATACCAACTAAAGATGAAAATTCAAAGAAGGTATAAATATTGTAAATCCAATAATTATCATTTCCTTTTAAAACCATTCCAAGTGTTTCAAATAAAACAGCAAATACTAAAAAAGCAATAAAGAAATAATAATAAGTTTTTTTAAATTTAGGCAAGCACCTAAGACTTAAAACAATACTTAAAATTTCAATAACAAAAACGATATCTCCAAACTTTAAATCATTCATTTTTAATGGGGTGGTGGTACTATTTGTATTCTATTCGCAGAAGAGCTTTCTAAATCTTGTATAGTTGTTGAAAATGATAATAAACCACTCTTTTGAACGTTTTTAGCTCTAACTTGTTTTAAAAATTTAGTTATCTCTACAGGTTTTCCTTTTTCTGAATACAAAGGTTCAAATGCAACATCTATTTTACCGTTAATTTTAGTTGTTGGTGTAAAAATTAATGTACTTCTATTTTGATACTTTTCTATTTTATAATTCTTAGGATATTGTGTTGGATATATTCTAAAACCTGTTACAGGTATGTTCTTTTCTTTAGAAATTTTTTCTATATAAGCTATGTATTGTTTTAAATCATCAATATTATACCAATTATATTCTGTAGATATAGAGTCTTTTCCTCCAGATTTTTTATTGATATATTTATTCAACTCTTTTTTTGCTCCATTATCATAAGCATCCATCATATCAGCCATATCATTATAAGTAATTACTTGAGATGGTTTTTTATTATTAGGGTAACAAGATTCATCTTCAGTACCTGTATGATTGCATTCAGTTTTACATGAATAAGCAAATAATAATATTATTGATAAAGAGAATAATTTGGTTAATCTTAGTTTCATTTTATAAACATTTAATTTTATGAAGACTAAAGTACAATATAATTAACTAACTTATAAACCTATACATAGAAAAGGGTGTTTTTCCCCTTTAAATTTAGGGTTTTGCACTTGTAGTTATTTAAAGAAACAGTTGCATCTTTGAAGTAAGAAAAAAGGAAAATCTCGAAAGGGAAAATTGCTAAAAAACATCTTTATATTTAAAGGTGTTTTTTTAGTTTATATTAAAATTGAACAGAAAATGATTTAAAATAAAAAATCTCAAAACAATTAAATGCTTTGAGATTTTATTATTTAAAAATTTTTGATATATCAATCAGCTAATATAATAGCTTTGTTATCCTTTAATTCTAATGTTCCTGAATTTATTGTTAATGTTAAAACATTATCGTCATCAATATGAGGAATTAATTTACCATGTAAATCATCTAGCTCTAAATGTTGTTGAGAATGAACATGTACTTTAACAACTCCTTCTCTTAAAACAGAAACAATTGGTGCATGATTATTCAACATTTGAAAATCTCCATCAACTCCTGGAACTGTAATAGAATCTACTTCAGATGAGAACAAAATAGCCTCTGGTGTTACAATTTCTAAAAACATATTTTTTATAGTTTTTAATATGTAGTTTTAAGAATCAGACAAAAACTGAAACTGCAAACTATATACAAATTTTAAGCTTCTGCTAACATTTTTTCACCAGCATCAATTGCATCTTGAATCGATCCTCTTAAGTTAAATGCTGCTTCAGGATATTTATCTAATTCACCATCCATAATCATATTAAAACCTTTAATAGTATCTTTAATATCTACTAAAACACCTGGTATACCAGTAAATTGTTCAGCAACATGGAAAGGTTGAGATAAGAAACGTTGTACACGTCTAGCTCTATGAACTACTAACTTATCTTCTTCAGATAATTCTTCCATTCCTAAAATAGCAATAATATCTTGTAATTCTTTATAACGTTGTAAAATTTCCTTTACAGCAGTAGCAGTATTATAATGCTCTGCTCCTAAAATTTCAGCTGATAAAATTCTTGAAGTAGAATCTAAAGGATCTACTGCAGGATAAATACCTAATTCTGCAATTTTACGAGACAATACTGTTGTTGCATCTAAATGCGCAAACGTTGTTGCTGGTGCAGGATCTGTTAAATCATCTGCAGGTACATAAACTGCTTGTACAGATGTAATAGAACCTTTTTTAGTTGATGTAATACGTTCTTGCATTGCACCCATTTCTGTAGCTAAGGTTGGTTGATAACCTACTGCAGATGGCATACGTCCTAAAAGTGCAGATACCTCTGAACCTGCTTGTGTAAATCTAAATATATTGTCTACGAAGAAAAGTACATCTTTTCCTTGTGCTTCTCCTGCTCCATCTCTAAAATACTCTGCAATTGTTAAACCAGATAACGCAACTCTTGCACTTGCTCCAGGTGGCTCATTCATTTGTCCAAAAACAAATGTTGCTTTAGATGCTCTCATTCCAGGTTTATCAACTTTAGATAAATCCCATCCTCCTTCTTCCATAGAATGCATAAAGTCATCACCATATTTGATAATTCCTGACTCTAACATTTCACGAAGTAAATCATTTCCTTCACGAGTTCTTTCTCCAACTCCAGCAAAAACAGATAAACCTCCATGACCTTTTGCGATGTTGTTAATCAATTCTTGAATAAGAACTGTTTTTCCAACTCCTGCTCCACCAAATAAACCAATTTTACCTCCTTTTGCATAAGGTTCAATTAAATCGATTACTTTGATTCCAGTAAATAACACCTCTGTAGATACAGATAAATCTTCAAACTTAGGAGCTGATCTATGAATTGGCAAACCATCTTCACCCTCTTTATTTAAATTTCCAAGACCATCAATGGCATCTCCAGTAACATTAAATAGACGTCCATATATATCTTTTCCTATTGGCATTTGGATTGGACTTCCTGTAGCGTAAACTTTAGTTCCTCTACTTAATCCATCTGTTGCATCCATAGAAATAGTTCTAACAGTATCTTCACCAATGTGTTGTTGTACTTCTAAAACTAAAATTGAACCATCTGCTTTTTTTATCTCTAAAGAATCATAAATTTTAGGAAGTTCATTATTTTCAGTATTGAATTCAACATCAATAACTGGCCCAATTATTTGAGAAACTTTACCTGTGGTTGTAGACATTTTGTATCTAATTAAATTATTGTTAATAATAGGAAATAACACTCTTATTTTGAAGGTGCAAAGTTACTTTTTTAGATTGGATTTAAAAAACATTCTTTACAAAAAAAACTCTGCTCAAATTGAGCAGAGTTTTATAAATTTATAAGGTTATAAAATTATTCATTTAATTTTATAACTACTCTTCTATTTGCAGTTCTTCCTGCATCAGTAGCATTAGTAGTTGCTGGATTTTCTTCTCCAAAACCAACTGTTTCTAATTTGCTAGCAGTCATACCTTTTTTAACTAAATAAGTTTTTACAGATTCTGCTCTTCTTTTAGATAAATACTTGTTATATCCAGCATCACCAATACTATCTGTGTAACCTTCAATTACATAAATAACATTTTCTGTTGAATTAATTAAATCATATACCATATCTAATTTTTTAGCAGCAGCATCTTTAATTACAGCTCTATCAAAATCAAATAAAATACCTTTAGTATATTCTGATAACATTGCTAATTTATCAGCAGCTGTATCTTCTGGACATCCTGAATTAGATGCTGGACCAGCTTCGTTGATACATTTATCATCTTTATCTAAAACTCCATCTCCATCAGTATCTGGCCAAGGACAACCATTATTTGCAGCTGGACCTGAAGTAGTAGGACATTTATCATCTTTATTTACTACACCATCTCCATCTGAATCTGGACAACCTTTATTAGCTTTAGTTCCTTTTTCATTAGGACACATATCATCTTTATCAGCAACTCCATCTCCATCTGAATCTGGACAACCATTCATAGCTGCTAAACCAGCAGTATTTGGACAAGCATCCTCAGAATCTTTAATTCCATCATTATCTGCATCTGGACATCCGTTAAACTCTACTAAACCAGCTTCGTTTGGACATTCATCATTTTTATCATATACTCCATCTCCATCAGTATCTTTACCTCCAAATTTAATAACTAAACCTAAAGAAGATTGATAATGCGCTCTTACTTTATCAGAAAAACCTTTTAAAGTACCTGTTTGAAAAGTTAAACCTAAATTATCATTAAACCAAGTATTGAAACCTAAACCAACGTTTAACATTCCTTCACCTTGAGAATCTGCAGATACATAAGCACCTCCTAAATAAACAAAAGGATCAAACCAACCAGTTTCTCCAATTAAGTTATTCACATCATACTTAACATTAGCTCCAACATTGTAATACATAAAATCTGCATCACCGTCTGTAAGAACATGATCAATCTTATTTAGAGACCCAGCTAACTGTAAAGTAAATCCTTTATCTAAATACTTCTCTGCAGATATTCTAGATATAGATGGTAAAAAATTCCAGTCACTATTTCCAGCCAAATCTTTTAGCTGATCACTGAAGTCATCACCTCCGTAGAAATCTATAATATTTACTCCAAAACTAACAGCCCAAGGGTTGTTTTCATCCTGTGCGTTCACGTTGCTAACCGCTACAAACGCAAATAAAGCTATCACAGCTATTTTTAATCGTTTCATTATCAAATTTTTAAATTAAAAGTTCGTTATTTTAATACGCAAAAGTAAAGTCTTCTTTTGTATTAACAAAGACAAATCTACGAAATATTAATATAATAACAAGTTTAAATAACTTTTAACTCCTTACCTACCTCAATAAATGCAGAAATTGCTTTGTCTAAATGTGCTTTTGTATGAGCTGCTGACAATTGTACTCTTATTCTAGCTTTTTCTTTTGGAACTACTGGAAAAAAGAAACCAATAACGTAAATACCTTTTTCTAATAATTTATTTGCCATTGTTTGAGATAATTTTGCATCATATAGCATAACAGGCACAATTGCTGCATCTGCACCAACTAAATCAAAACCTGCTTTTTCCATCTCTGTTCTAAAATAATTTGTATTCCACTCTAATTGATCTCTTAAAGTTGTGTCATTTGCAATTAAATCAAAAACTTTTAAAGAGGCACCAACTATTGCTGGCGCTAA
>CAXBPL010000112.1:0-5888 GCA_963977615.1 uncultured Polaribacter sp.
AGTAAAACTGGAAACTTTAGTTTGATAAGAAATTAAATATTCATCCAAAAAAAAATACCAAAACTAAAATTAGCTTTGGTATTTTTTATATAATTTAAAAGAGTCTATTATTTCAACTTCTTTTTAACTGCTACTTCTTTGTAAGCTTCAATAACATCACCTTCTTCTATATCATTATAGTTCTTTAATTGAAGTCCACAATCATAACCTTTTGCAACTTCTTTTACATCGTCTTTGAAACGTTTTAAAGATGATAAAACTCCATCATGAACAACAATACCATCTCTAATAATTCTAATTTTAGAATCTCTATAGATTTTACCAGACATTACCATACAACCTGCAATGTTACCAACTTTAGAAATTTTATAAACTTCTCTAATTTCAACATTACCAGTAACTTCTTCTTTCATTTCAGGAGATAACATTCCTTCCATGGCATCTTTTAAGTCATTAATTGCATCATAAATAATAGAATAAGTTCTAATATCAACTTCTTCTTTATCTGCTATTACTCTTGCATTTCCTTGAGGTCTTACGTTAAATCCTACAATAATTGCATCTGAAGCTGTTGCTAATAAAACATCACTTTCTGTAATGGCTCCAACTCCTTTATGTAAAATATTTACTTGAATTTCTTCCGTAGATAATTTTTGGAAAGAATCTGTTAATGCTTCTACAGAACCATCTACATCTCCTTTTAAAATTATATTTAACTCTTTGAAATCTCCAAGTGCAATACGTCTTCCAATTTCTGCAAGTGTTAGAGTTTTCTGTGTTCTTACAGATTGCTCTCTTTGTAATTGAGAACGTTTAGAAGCGATTTGTTTTGCTTCTCTTTCATCATCAAAAACATTAAATTTATCACCTGCTTGTGGAGCACCATCCAAACCTAAAATAGATACTGGAGTTGATGGACCTGCAGTCTTTAAATTATTTCCTTTATCATCAAACATAGCTTTTACTTTACCACTATGTTTACCTGCTAATAAATAATCTCCAATTTTTAATGTACCTGCTTGTACTAAGATCGTGGTTAAATAACCTCTACCTTTATCTAATTGTGCTTCTACAACTGCACCAACAGCATTTTTATTAGGATTTGCTTTCAATTCTAAAATTTCAGCTTCTAATAAAACTTTCTCTAATAATTCTGGAATACCTGTTCCAACTTTTGCTGATATATCTTGAGATTGGATATTTCCTCCCCATTCTTCTATCAACAAATTCATTTGAGATAATTGCGTCTTCACATTATCTGGATTCGCATTTGGTTTATCAATCTTGTTTATTGCAAAAATGATAGGAACTCCAGCTGCTTGCGCATGAGAAATAGCTTCTTTTGTTTGTGGCATTACATCATCATCTGCTGCAGCTACAATAATTACTAAATCCGTTACTTGAGCACCTCTTGCACGCATTGCTGTAAAGGCTTCGTGACCTGGTGTATCTAAAAATGCAATTTTTTGATCACCAACATTCACAGAATACGCTCCAATATGTTGCGTAATTCCTCCACTTTCACCTTCAATTACATTTGCATTTCTAATATAATCTAACAAAGAAGTTTTACCATGATCTACGTGACCCATTACTGTAATAATTGGTGCACGTGTTATTAAATCTTCTGGTTTGTCTATTACTTCTTCAATTGACTCTTCTACTTCTGCTCCAACAAATTCTACTTTGTGGTTAAATTCTTCAGCAACAATTACTAATGTTTCAGCATCTAAACGTTGGTTCATTGTAACCATCATTCCTAAAGACATACATGCAGAAATAATATTTGTTACAGGAACATCCATCATTGTAGCAACTTCACTTACAGTAACAAATTCTGTTACTTTTAAGATTTTGTTGTCTAATGCTTGTGCTTCTTGTTCTGCATCTGATTGCTCTCTTCGAGCATCTCTTTTATTTCTACGATATTTTGCACCTTTTCCTCTAGAAGATTTCCCTTGAAGTTTTTCAAGAGTTTCTCTTACTTGTTTTTGGATATCTGCTTCTGTAGGTTCTTCTTTTTTGACAGGAGTTCTACTTGCGTTTTTTCCTCTTGGTCCTGTTCCTCTTGGTCTAGGAGCATTACTACCACCTGCTCTATTTCCAGTTGGTCTACCAACACCACCTCCACCAGGTTTGCTAATACGTTTACGTTTCTTTTTAGGATCTGTAGTTGCAGCTTTTTTAACCTCTGGCTTTTTCTTTTTAGGTCTTTCAAATTGCTTTAAATCAATTTTTTTACCTGTAAAGTTAGGTCCGTCTAATTTTTTATACTGAGTTTTAATAGCTTCTGCATTTTCTGCAGTTACTTCCTCCGTTTTTGTTTCTTCTTTCTTAGAATCTTTTTTAGATTCTGGTTTAGCACCCACTTTAGATACTATTTTTTCGATTTCTGAAACTGTTTTTTTAACCTTTGGAGCTTCCACAACTGGTTTTTCTGAAACTGGCTTTTCAACAACAGGAGTTTCCTCTTTAGTTTCAGCAACTTTTGGTTCAGCAACTTTCGGTTCTGGAACTTTCGGAGTTTCTACTTTAGTTTCTTCAACCTTAGGTTCAGTAGCAGCAACTTCTTTCGGAGTTTCTTTTACTTCTTCCTTCTTTGGTTCTTCTTTAATCTCAACAGGTTTTTTTCCAACCTTATCAATATCAATTTTACCAACAGTTTTAAATTCTAACTTATCTGCTTTGGCTTTAAGAACTTCTTCTTTTTTAGCTTCTTCCGTTCTTTTCTTTTCTAATTTAGCTTCTATTTCTAAACGAATTGCCTCTTTCTCTTTACGTTTTTCTTCGCCAACTTCTTTAGATGCAGCTTTTTTATTTGCATCTGTTTCAAAGCCATCTTGTAAAACTTGATAGATATCACCAGAAATTTTAGTAGTTGGTCTTGCTTCTATTTCATGACCATTCTTTGCTAAATATTCTACTGCTCTATCAAGAGAAATGTTTAACTCTCTTAAAACCTTATTAAGCCTCATTGTTTTGCCTACAGACATATATTCTTTTTAACTTTATAATTGTAAAAATATAAATTTTTACGTTACTTCTTTAATACTATCCATAATAATTATTCAAATTCTTCTTTAAGAATTCTCTGAACATCCATGATAGTTTCTTCTTCTAAATCAGTTCTTTTCACTAATTCTGCAACACTAGTTTCTAATACACTTCTTGCAGTATCTAATCCTATTTTCTTGAATTCTGTAATTACCCAGTCTTCAATTTCATCGGTAAATTCTGTTAATTCTACATCTTCCTCTTCTAAACCTTCTCTCTTAACATCAATTTCGTAACCAGTTAACTCACTTGCTAAACGTATGTTAACTCCACCTCTACCAATTGCTTTTGAAACTTCTTCTGGTCTTAACAAAACACTAACTCGTCCTTTTTTACCATTTCTTTCTTCCTCATACATTTCAATTTCCATTGAGGTAACCTTTGCAGGGCTCAAAGCTCTTGAAATAAATAATTGTTCGTTTTTGGTATAATTGATAACATCAATGTTTTCGTTACCCAATTCACGAACAATTCCGTGAATTCTTGAACCTTTAACACCAACACAAGCTCCAACAGGATCTATTCTATCATCATAAGAATCTACAGCTACTTTTGCTTTTTCACCAGGAATTCTTGCAACACCTTCTACAGTAATTAAACCGTCGAAAACTTCAGGAATTTCTTGTTCAAATAATTTATTTAAAAATGCTGGTGCAGTTCTAGATAAAATTATTGCTGGCTTATTTCCTCTTAATTCTACTGTTTTTATAACGCCTCTTACAGAATCTCCCTTTCTAAAGAAATCTGAACGAATTTGTTCACTTTTTGGCAATACAATTTCATTTCCATCATCATCTAACAAAATAATTGCATTGTGACGAATATGATGTACTTCTGCTGTATATAATTCGCCTTCTAAATCTTTAAAATGCTTAAAGATATTTGTGCTATCGTGTTCGTATATTTTTGATATTAAATTTTGACGTAATGCTAAAATTGCTCTTCTACCTAAATCAATTAACTTAACTTCTTCAGAAACATCTTCACCAATTTCAAAATCAGGCTCAATTTTTCTTGCTTCCGCTAATTCAATTTCTTCATTATCATCTTCAGAAAAACCATCTGCAACAACAACTCTATTTCTCCAAATTTCTAAATCTCCTTTATCTGGGTTTATAATGATATCAAAATTATCATCTGAACCAAACTTACGTTTTAAGGCAGCTCTAAATACTTCTTCTAAAATAGACATTAGTGTTACTCTGTCTATACTTTTATTATCTTTAAATTCTGAAAACGAATCAATTAACGCTATATTTTCCATTACATCTTTACTTAAAATACAATCTTCACTTTTGCCTCTTTAATATCTTTATAGTCAATAGTTGCTGTTTTGCTTACAGTAACTTTTCCTTTACCTATTGGTTTTGGCTCTCTAACTTTCCAATTAAGTACAATTTTATTAGTGTCTGCTTCAGTTAAAGTACCTTCAAACTCTTCTTCAGCAGTTTTTACTGTTAATATTCTGTTGATATTTTTAACATACTGCCTCTTATCTTTTAAAGGATGAGCAATATCTGGAGTAGTAACTTCTAAAGAAAAGTCTTCTTCTTCTCTATCTAAACTATTATCAACATTTCTGCTGATTCTAATACACTCACTTAATGAAACTCCATTATCTCCATCTACAGTGATTTGAATTTTATTATTAACAGAGATTGATAAATCTATTAAAAACAACGTTTCATTCAGCGCTAAAGCCTCGTCTACTAAATCCTTTATCTTGGTTTGATTCATGCTAAAATCTTATAATTTCCTCAAAAAACATTGCTTCTGAGTATAAAAAGAGGGGACTTTAAGTCCCCTCATTTATCAAATTACTGCTAAATTCGGTGCAAATATACGAATACTTTGCTATTTATCAAACGTAATTATATTCATTTTTTTTTGTAACTTTAAATACATCTATTTTAACCTGAAAATTCTACCACCATGAAAAACATTTTAGTTCCTATTGATTTTTCAAAAAAATCTGAATTTGCCTCTAAAATGGCAGCAAGAATTGCCAAGAAATCTAACAGTGTTATTTATCTTTTACACATTATAGAACTACCAACAGGTGTTGTAGATATGGGCCCTGCAAGTAGTTTTAGCATCCCTGAAAGCATGTTGTATTTAAGAAAGATAAGAGAACGTATTTTAGAATTTAAAAATAGTTTTTTTAGCGAAAGTACTCAAGTTCATTATGCTATAAAACTACAAACTCCTTATGAAGGTATTTTAAAATATGCTGATAAAATTAATGCAGATTTAATTGTAATGGGTTCTAAAGGGCAATCTGAATTTGAGGAGATAATTATTGGATCTAACACAGAGAAAGTAGTGAGAACCGCCAAAATGCCAGTAATTGTTGTAAAAAAAGACAATGAAAAATTTAGGATGAAGAATTTAATATTTGCATCTAGTTTTAAGAATGAAGACAAAAAAGAAGTTTTTAGGAAATTTTTAGAGTTTGCCAATCATTTTGATAGTAAAATACATTTACTAAAAATAAATACACCCTCAAAATTTGAAAGCACGCAAGAAGCCACCGAAAAAATCGAAACTTTTATTGAAGGGTTTGATTTACCCAAATATTCCATCAATATATATAATGACGCTTTAATTGAAAAAGGGATTTTAAACTTTGCCAATAATATTGATGCTGATTTAATTGCCTTAAGCACAAGTGGCAGAACTGGTTTATCACATTTATTCTCTGCAAGTGTTACCAAATCTTTATCGAAAAAAGCATTAAAACCTATTTTGACGATTAGAGTTTAATTTAAAAAACACTAACATTTACAGACATGATAAATTGATTTTTAAAACAATTAATACGTTGAACACAGCTA
>CAXBPL010000113.1:0-5813 GCA_963977615.1 uncultured Polaribacter sp.
TTGCGCCATCTAAATCTACAACATGCAAATATTCGATTCCTGCTGCTTCAAATTCCTTGGCAACCTCAAGCGGATTTTCATTATATATTTTCTTGGTATTGTAATCGCCTTTTGTTAAACGAACACATTTTCCGTCAATAATATCTATGGCTGGAATTATTCTCAAAATAGTTGTTGGTTTTTAGTTGTTGGTTTTTAGTTTCAAGAAATTCTTTAAAATTTGCTCTCCTGCTAAGGAAGATTTCTCTGGATGAAACTGCACTCCATAAAAATTATCTTTTTGTAAAGCTGATGCATATTCAATTTCATAATCTGTGGTTGCAATCATTTCAGCACATTTTTCGGCATAAAAACTATGTACCAAATACATAAATTCTTTGTCTTTAATTCCTGTAAATAAATCAGATTTTAAATCAGCAATTACATTCCAACCCATTTGCGGAACTTTTACCTCTTTAGAAAACTTTTTTACATCCACATTAAAAATTCCTAATCCTTTTGTATTTCCTTCTTCAGAGGAATTGCACATCAATTGCATTCCTAAACAAATTCCTAAAACAGGTTGTTTTAACGTAGGAATTAATGTGTCCAATCCACTTTCTTGCAACATTTTCATGGCAGAACTTGCTTCTCCAACTCCAGGAAAAATTACTTTATCTGCTGCTTTTATTTCATCAATATTGTTTGATAAAACTGCATCAACTCCCAGTCTTTTAAAAGCAAATTGAATACTTTTAATGTTTCCTGCTCCGTAATTAATTATCACAACTGAAGCCCCATCTAACTTCCCCAAAGGGGAAGAACTCTCACTCGTACTTTTATTATTTGATATTTCTTTAGTCATTATTTTAAATTATAAACTTGCTAACACAAGAGTGTTTCTTCCCTTTGGGAAGATTAAGATGGGCTTTTCTACAACATTCCTTTTGTAGATGGCAAAAACATTTTATTTGCATCTCTTTTTACAGCCATTTTCATTGCTTTTGCAAAGGCTTTAAAAATCCCTTCAATTTTATGATGTTCGTTTGTGCCTTCTGCTTTGATATTTAAGTTGCATTTTGCACCATCAGTAAACGATTTAAACAAATGATAAAACATTTCTGTTGGCATATCACCAATTTTTTCTCTTTTGAATTCTGCATCCCATTCTAACCAGTTTCTACCTCCAAAATCGACTGCAACTTGCGCTAAACAATCGTCCATTGGCAAACAAAAACCATAACGTTCTATGCCTAATTTATTCCCTAATGCTTTGTTGAATAACTCCCCAAAAGCAATCATGGTATCTTCTATAGTATGATGTTCATCAACCTCTAAATCGCCATCTACTTTTATGGTTAAATCCATATTTCCATGTCTCCCAATTTGGTCTAACATATGATCGAAAAAATGCAACCCTGTAGAAATATCATTTTTACCTGAACCATCTAAATTAAGTTGGATGTAAATTTTGGTTTCGTTCGTATTTCTGGTAATTTCTACAACTCTATCTTTCAACTTTAAAAATTGATAAATCTCTGACCAATCAGTAGAAGTTAAAGCGATGCAATCTATAATTTCTTGTTTAGAAGTTTCAATTTCTTCAGCTCCTAAATCTGGATTTTCTGACAAGAAAATTCCTTTTGCGCCTAAATTTTTAGCCAATTCCATGTCTGTAATTCGATCTCCTAAAACAAACGAGTTTTCCAAATCATACTCTTCAGAAAAATATTTTGTAAGCAAACCTGTTCTTGGTTTTCTTGTTTCAGCATTTTCATGAGGGAATGTTTTATCAATAAAAACCTCAGAAAAAACAACACCTTCTTTTGCAAAAGCATCGATTATTTTATTTTGAGCTGGCCAAAAAGTATCTTCAGGAAAAGAGTCTGTTCCCAAGCCATCTTGATTGGTAATCATAACCAATTCGTATTCCAATTCAGCAGCAATTTTTGCCATAAATTGAAAAACTTTAGGATAATACTCTAACTTTTCTAAACTATCTAATTGATAATCTACAGGTGGTTCTAAAACCAACGTTCCATCTCTGTCTATAAATAATACTTTTTTGCTCATACTTTTTTGTTTTCCTGCAAGGTTTTCAAAACCTTGTAGGTATCATTTTTATTTTTTCATACCTACAAGGTCAAAAAAAGACCTTGCAGGAGTTTTAGATATTTTTAAGTAATTTTAGAGTTTCTATCAATCTTTCGTTTTCAATTTCAGTTCCAACTGTTAATCGCAAACAGTTTTCACATAAAGGCTGGTTTGTTCTATTTCTAATCACAATACCTTTCGCAATTAGTTGATTGTACCTTTTGGTGGCATCATCTACTTTTACCAAAACAAAATTACAATCTGTTGGATAAATTTTTGTAATAAAATTAATTTCTTTTAAATGATGAACTAAAGAAGTTCTTTCTTTAATAATTTCCGAAATTTCATTCGTTACTTCCTCCATTTTTTGCAAACGCTCAACTGCTTTTTGTTGCGTTAATTCGTTTACATTATAAGGTGGTTTTATATTATTTAAAATAGCAATAATTTCTGTTGATGCATAACAAACTCCTAAACGAATTCCTGCTAAACCATACGCTTTTGATAAGGTTTGAGTGATAATTAAATTCGGAAATTGCTCTAATTTTTCTAACCAACTTTTTTGTTCAGAAAAATCGATATACGCTTCATCTATAACTACCAACCCATTAAAATTTTCAAGCAAATGTTTTACTTCACTTTTTTTGAAACTATTTCCTGATGGATTGTTTGGTGAACATAAGAACAGAATTTTTGTTTTTGTACTTGCAGCTCTATAAATTTCGTCTAAATTAGGTTGAAAATTACCTCTTAATAAAACTTCTCTATTTTCTATATTATTGATGTTCGCCAAAACCGAATACATTCCATATGTTGGTGGTAATGTAATAATATTGTCTTCTTTAGGTTCGCAAAAAGCTCTAAAAATTAAATCTAAAACTTCATCACTTCCATTTCCTAAAAGGATGTTTTTTTGAGGAACATTTTTAATTCCTGACAATAATTCTTTGACCGAATTTTGTTGTGGATCTGGATAACGATTTACACCATTTTCAAACGGATTTTCATTGGCATCCAAAAAAATCATATCGTCAGAAGTTGCATCTTTATATTCATCTCTTGCTGATGAATAAGGTTTTAGAGACTTGATGTTTTCTCTAACTAAACTGTTGATGTTGAAATTTGTTTTCATTTGTGTCATACTGAATTTATTTCAGCATCTTAATTATTTATACTTTGAGATTCTGAAACAAGTTCAGAATGACAATTATTTATTTTAATTCGTTTAACCTCAGGCACTCAAACAAGTTCAGCACAGTTACTATACCGTTTTTAACTATTACTTATTTTTAATGGTACTGAAACAAGTTCAGCACAGTTAGTATAAGGTTTTCAACCTTATAGAAACTGCATTTTTATGTGCTTGTAAACCTTCTGCATCTGCCATTAATTCTATCGATTTTCCAATCGTTTGAATACCTTCTTTTGATATTTTCTGAAACGTAATACTTTTCAAAAAACTATCTAAATTCACTCCTGAATACGCTTTTGTAAATCCGTTTGTTGGCAAAGTATGGTTGGTTCCTGAAGCATAATCTCCAGCACTTTCTGGTGTGTAATTCCCAATAAAAACAGAACCTGCGTTTTCGATATTATCTACATAAAAATCATTGTTGTTTGTGCATACAATAAAATGTTCTGGACCATATTCGTTAATTAAGTTCAACGCAATTTCATCTGTTTCCACAAAAATAGATTTTGAGTTTGCAATGGCTTTTTGAGCAATTGCGACTCTTGGCAAGTCTAAAATTTGTTTATTGATTTCAACTTCCACTTCGTCAATTAGTTTTTTTGAAGTTGAGACCAAAATAACTTGACTATCTGCTCCATGTTCTGCTTGGCTTAATAAATCGGATGCTACAAAACTTGCATTTGCAGAATCGTCTGCAACAACCAATAATTCACTAGGTCCTGCAGGCATATCAATTGCCACTCCAAATTTGGTTGCCAATTGTTTTGCTACTGTTACATATTGATTTCCTGGTCCGAATATTTTGTAGACTTGTGGAATTGTTTCTGTTCCAAAAGTTAAGCCAGCAATTGCTTGAATTCCGCCAACTTTTATAATTTTAGTAACGCCACAAAGTTTTGCTGTAAATAAAATTGCTGGGTGAATTTTGCCTTCCTTATTTGGTGGTGAACACAACACAATTTCTTTACAACCTGCAATTTGAGCAGGAATTGCCAACATTAAAACTGTTGAAAATAAAGGTGCAGTTCCTCCAGGAATGTACAAACCAACTTTTTGAATCGGTCTTTTTTCTTGCCAACATTCAACTCCTTTTGTGGTTTCTACAAAAACTTTATCCGTTTTTTGTGCGTTGTGAAAAACGGTAATATTTTTATTCGCTAAAATAATAGCCTCTTTTAATTCGTCTGAAACTAATGAAACTGCTTCTTCAATTTCAGCTTCGGAAACTAAATTATTTTCTAACGTTACTCCATCAAATAACTGTGTGTATTTTTGTATAGCTTTGTCTCCTTCTTTTTTTACTTCTGTAAAAATTTCGGTAACAGTTTTCTCTATATCATCAACCGTTTTTGTGGGTCTTTGTAATAGTTGAGACCAAGTTGATTTTTGTGGATTTATAATTGTTTTCATAAAATTATTCAAAAATTTGAAAATTCAAAAAATAATCTTTTTCTTTTTTATTTAATGATACAAGGTTTTTAAAATTTTGCAATACTTGTATAAACTTGCAATTTGCGTTAGGGATTGAAATGACATCCTTTTGCTTTTTCTGCAAAAGATATAATGTAAAGCCCGTTAAAACGCCCAAATTAAAGAAAAACTAAAGTACCATGTTTTCAATAGGACACACTAAAATTCCTTGAGCACCATTGGCTTTCAACTCATCTATAACATCCCAAAATTTATCTTTATCGATCACAGAGTGAATTGAACTCCAACCTTCTTCTGCCAAAGGCAACACAGTTGGACTTTTCATTCCTGGTAAAATATCGATAATTTTAGCTACCTTATTATTTGGTGCATTTAACAGCACATATTTGGATGATTTCCCTTTTAAAACAGCCTGAATTCTAAACTGAATTTTCTCTAAAATTGCTTTACTTTCTTTAGAAATTTTAGGCGAAACTGCCAAAACTGCTTCCGATTTAAACAACACCTCAATTTCTTTCAAACCATTTTTAAACAGTGTGCTTCCACTAGAAACGATATCGCAAATACCATCTGCCAAACCAATATTTGGGGCAATTTCCACAGAACCGTTAATGATGTGTAATTGGGCGTCGATATTATTTTGCTTCAAATATTTTTTTACGGTTTCTGGATAGGAAGTTGCAATTCTTTGACCTGCTAAATCTTTTAAAGAGTTTGCTGTAGATTCTTTTGGAACCGCAATTGAAACCTTGCATTTCGAAAAACCTAAACGTTCTACAAAATCGATATCAGTACCTTTTTCGATTAAAACATTTTCGCCAATAATGGCTGCATCTACAACTCCATCTCGTAAATATTGAGGAATATCGCCATTTCTTAAATAGAAAACTTCTACTGGAAAATTTCTTGCGGATGCTTTTAATTGATCAATTCCATTATCGATAGAAATACCAATGTCTTTTAAGATTCCCATTGAATCTTCGTTTAATCTTCCTGATTTTTGTACTGCAATTCTTAAATTACTCATTTTTTAATTTTAGTTTGGTTTGAGCAAATTGGTTTTAAAACAAAAAACCTGTTTGATTTGCTCAAACAGGTTTATAAATATCTTGACTTT
>CAXBPL010000114.1:0-5811 GCA_963977615.1 uncultured Polaribacter sp.
TTGTCAATATTATCGAATGTTGGAGTTGGTGGAGCAGGTAAAATTGTGCTAGCATCAAAATTTTGCAAAGCATTATTTAAAGCCTCTTGTTTGTTGTTTCTTAAACCAACCTCAAAACCTAAACCAATTCCATTCCAAATTGTGTATGCAAAAGAATTTGTAAAAGTCCAGTTAGATAAATCTGCATTTTCATAGCTTTGAAACAATGATAAGTTAGATTTTATACTTAAACCTCCATATTTATTTGTGTAATCTGCTACAACTTTTGCACCTAAAGAAGATTCAAAAACAGTATCTCCATCACTAAAAACAAAATTGTAGTTTCCTGGATGCATTACAACTACTAAATGGCTTGTAGGTGTCCAAGTTAAACCAGCACCTAAATCTAAATAACCAGGGTTGTTAAAATTATCAATTAAAGTAGTTCTATATTCTCCTAAACCAGAAACTGCCCATTTTTTATTTAAGCGTTTACCATATAAAGAAGAAATTGTAAAAACGTCAGTTGCAGTTTCAAAACCTTCATCTCCAGCAACAGATTTGTCATCTAATTTTACCCAACCAAGATTGATGTTTCCTGAGTTTCTCCAGAAAAAATCTTCTTCAATTAAGTTTGCGAAACCATTTACAGTAACACCAATATTCCCAGCAGAAGCATCAGGTGCATTTCTTGAATACCAATTGTTAAAACCAGATAAGCTGGCTCCAATAGTTCCAAAAGCACCAATTCTCCAACCTGGAAGTGCATCTATTTTTGCTTGTAAAGCTTTTACTTCTCCTTGTAATTTAGCAATTTCAGCTTTTTTAGGAGCTTGTTCTTTTTTTAATTCGTCAGCTGTTTGTGCATTCGCAGAAAAGCTAATTGTTATTAAAAGTAGTAAAATTGATAATTTTTTCATTTTTTAAGTTTGATTTTTTTATTAAAATTTAAGTGTGCAAAAGTGCATCTTATATTTTATTAGACAATAAAAATATTAGTAAGTCACTTTTTCGTGAAATTTATAATTAAGTCCTAAACCAAATAATTGTCGAAACTGTACTTTGCTAGATGCATTGTCATCCATAATTGTATGGAAAGTCATCAACATTTTTATAGATTTATTTACTTTAAAGCGAATGTTAGTCTGGTAATCTACATCTACATTACCCACATTTGCCAAATAATCTGTATATAAATTTAAGATGTTTTCCATCTCTATATTTTCCATTAAGCTAAACTTATAATAGCCAGATAAGTTAAAACCTAAACTGAAAGCAGTGTTTTTGCCTTCTTCTACACCAAATTTTCCAGAGAAAAAATCATCAACAAAAGTATATCTTGCTGTTGAAGGTGCTATGTTTGCTGTTAAATCATCGGATTTTTTATAAAGTAAACCTGGGCCAAATGTTAAATATGCAGGAGATAAAAAGTCTGAAACGAGTACTTTAGGGTCTGTTTTGTAATTATAACCTTCTGTAAATTGTGTTCTAAAATTTGTTAAGATTGATAAAAACCAACTTGGTGAAGTTTTAAAACCTAGTAAAGAATTAAATTCAAAACGATCATCGGTTTTTCTATTCCCTTTTTCAGCAATGTGGCTTAGTCCAAAACTAGATATTATTCTTCCATCCCAGTTAATGTTATCTTTTTTGTAGTTAAAATCGTAATTAACATTAAAATTACCAGCTATTGTGTTTTCACCTCCAGAAGCCCAATTAGAAAAAGAAGATTGATTGAATATAAAAGCGAATTTTCCGTCAATTTTCCATTTAGGTACTGGAGCCTCTTCCTTCTTCTTTTGAGCGAAGGTACTCATAGATATAATTAAGAAAAAAAGGAAAATAAACTTATTCACGCGTAATATTTAAGCTAACAAAAATAATGTTATTTAATAAAAAATAAAATTATTTTTTCGATTTATATAATGGTACTGTAGAACAAGCTTCACCAAACATTATTGATTTAGCTGTAGGCTGTAATTTTGCAATTAAAAAAGCATATGCAGAATTTGGAATGGGTTTATCTGCACAACCTTTAATTATTACTGGTTTATCTGCAAATTCTTTAAAATCTACAAAACTTAATAATTCTTGATAAATAACGGTTTCTAACAATTCTAAATCTCCAATTACAACTTTGTTGGCAAAAGGTGTTAATTCTGCAGCAATTAACATAAATGCCCAAGAAGGAATAATCGCATCTGCAGAACAAGTTACAGCTACAAAACACTTTCGGTATTTAGACCAATCATGGTTTTTTACCAAAACTCTAAAATCTCTTTCTTTTAAAATTAATTCTTGAAAAAGCCAATCTTTAATATCAAACAAGATTCTTTCTCCTTCAGGATAAATTTCTTCGAGGTCAAAAGTTTTAAGAACACTATTGCTAACTCTATTTATAATTTCTTCTTCCATTCTTTAAAATTCAACATTTATAGTTAAAAGTTTATTGCAGTTTAGTTGAAAACGTTTTTTACTTATTAAAAGTATCAATCATTCAATATTAAAGTAAAATCAAAATAATTAAAACTAACATTTACTAAAAAACTGCGACTGCAAACTGCAAACTTTTTTAAAGCATTCCTAATTCCAATTTCGCTTCTTCACTCATCATTTCAGAAGTCCAAGTTGGGTCGAAAGTAATTTCTACTTCACAAGAATTAATTTCTTTTAAAGATTTTACTTTTTCTTCGATATCAACAGGCAAACTTTCTGCAACTGGGCAGTTTGGAGATGTTAAAGTCATTAATATTTTTGCATTGTTTTCATCAGAAACAAAAACATCATAAATTAACCCAAGTTCGTAAATATCTACAGGGATTTCTGGATCATAAATAGTTTTTAAAACTCTTATAATTTTATCGCCAATTTCTTCTAATTCTTTATCTGTCATGTTACCTTGCTAATTTTGTTTGTTGCGCAATTGCGTACATTTTTATTTGTTTCACCATAGAAACCAATCCATTTGCTCTTGTTGGTGATAAATGTTCTTTTAAACCGATTTCGTCTATAAATTTAGTTTCTGCAGTTAAAATATCTGCAGGTTTTTGCCCAGAATAAACTCTTAATAATAAAGCTGCAATTCCTTTTGTTAAAATGGCATCACTATCTGCTGTGTATTTTACAATATCATTTTCTAATTCAGAAAATAACCAAACTTTAGATTGGCATCCTTTAATTAAATTCTCATCTAATTTATACTCCTCATTAATTATTGGTAAAGATTTGCCAAGCTCTATAATGTATTCATAACGTTCCATCCAATCATCAAACATGGAAAACTCATCAATAATTTCTTCTTGTATTTCTTTGATAGTCATTTTTAAAACTTATTTTTGCGGTATTGTAAACACCTTTTATAAAAAGGCAAAAATACGATAAAAAAGCATTAAAAAGTGCTTGTAAAGTATTAAAGTATATAGAATATTCATTGTTGTTACTTCGTTTTTAAGAATGATTTAACGTATTAAAATTCTTCTTTTTTAGAAGATTAATTAAAATTTATGAGCAAATTATTAGCAGTTGGTACTGTAGCATTCGACGCAATTGAAACACCTTTTGGTAAAACCGATAAAATTTTAGGCGGATCTGGAAGTTATATTGGTTTATCAGCAAGTCAATTTGGAGTAGAAACAGGAGTTGTTTCTGTAGTTGGTGGAGATTTCCCAGCATCATATTTAGAAATGATGAACAAAAAAGGAATAAATACTGATGGTGTTGAAGTTGTAAAAGATGGGAAAACCTTTTTCTGGAGTGGAAAATATCATAATGATATGAACTCTAGAGATACTTTAATTACAGAATTAAATGTATTAGAAACTTTTACGCCTGTTGTTCCAGAAAATTTTAAAGATGCAGGTATTGTAATGTTGGGTAATTTACACCCTTTAACACAAGCATCTGTTTTAGATCAAATGACAGAAAGACCAAAATTAGTAGTTTTAGATACTATGAATTTTTGGATGGATATTGCTTTAGATGATTTGCATACCGTTTTAAAACGTGTGGATGTTATTACGATTAATGATGAAGAAGCTCGCCAACTTTCTGGAGAATATTCTTTGGTAAACGCTGCAAAGAAAATCCATTCTATGGGTCCAAAATATGTGGTGATTAAAAAAGGAGAACATGGAGCTTTATTATTTAATGATGGTAAAATGTTTTTTGCACCAGCTTTACCTTTAGCAGAAGTTTTTGATCCAACAGGAGCAGGAGATACTTTTGCAGGTGGTTTTTGTGGTTATTTAGCAAAAACAGAAAATATTTCTTTCGAGAATATGAAAAATGCAATTATTTACGGTTCTAATTTAGCTTCCTTTTGTGTGGAGAAATTTGGAACAGAAAGAATGCAAGAATTAAAAAAAGATGAAGTTGATAAACGCCTACAATCGTTTAAAGAACTAACTCAATTTGATATAGATATCTCATAAATAAAAATCCGCGTTTAAAAACGCGGATTTTTTTATTAAAAAATTATAATAAAAGTATACTTAAAATGAGCGACGCAATTAAACACGAATGTGGAATAGCATTAGTTAGATTAAAAAAGCCATTACAGTTTTATAAAGATAAATACGGTTCTGCTTTTTATGGCATTAATAAAATGTATTTATTGATGGAGAAGCAACATAATCGTGGGCAAGATGGAGCAGGTTTTGCAAGCGTAAAATTTAATGTTGCACCAGGAACTAGATATATTAGTAGAGTTCGTTCAAATCAATCGCAACCAATTCAAGATATTTTTGCGCAAATTAACGGACGTTTAAATGGTGTTTTAGAACAAAACCCTGATAAAAAAGACGATGTAAATTGGCAAGAAGAAAACATGCCTTATGTTGGTAATTTATTTTTAGGACATGTACGTTATGGAACTTTTGGTAAAAATTCGATAGAAAGTGTACATCCTTTTCTACGCCAAAGTAATTGGAAACATCAAAATTTAATTGTTGCTGGGAATTTTAACATGACGAATTCTAACCAAATGTTAGAGGAGTTAATTGAGTTAGGGCAACATCCAAAAGAAGCTACAGATACTGTAACTGTCATGGAAAAAATTGGACATTTCCTAGAAGATGAAGTTGCTAAATTATATCAAAAAGCAAAGAAAAAAGGCTTTAGTAAAAAAGATGCATCCCCATATATAGAAGAAAATTTAAGCTTGAAAAAAGTTTTAAAAAGATCATCTAAAAATTGGGATGGAGGTTATGCTATGGCTGGTTTAGTTGGGCATGGAGATGCTTTTGTGTTGAGAGATCCTAATGGAATAAGACCAACTTATTTTTACGAAGATGATGAAGTTGTAGTGGTTGCATCAGAAAGACCAGTAATACAAACCGTTTTTAATGTTAAGATTGATAAAGTTCAGGAATTAGAAAGAGGACATGCTTTAATCATTAAAAAAAGTGGGAAAGTTTCTATTAAAAAAGTAATTGAACCAAGAGAAAATAAAGCCTGTTCTTTTGAACGTATTTATTTTTCTAGAGGAAGTGATGCAAGTATTTACGAAGAAAGAAAAAATTTAGGAAAATACGTATTCCCAAAGATTTTAAAGTCGATTGATTCTGATATTTCAAACACTGTTTTTTCTTTTATTCCTAACACAGCAGAAACGTCTTTTTACGGAATGACAGAAGCTGCTGAAGATTTGTTAAATCAACAAAAAACAGAAAAAATATTAGCTGGAGGAGCAAAATTATCAGCAAAAAAAGTGACAGAAATTTTATCTGAAAGACCACGTTTTGAGAAAATTGCTATTAAAGATGCAAAATTAAGAACGTTTATTGCAGATGATAGTTCAAGAGACGATTTGGTAGAACACGTTTACGATATTAC
>CAXBPL010000115.1:0-5807 GCA_963977615.1 uncultured Polaribacter sp.
ATAAAGTTCAACCCATTCTCCTGTTTTTTCATCGTCTCTATATTGTCCACTAATTTCAGAATAACCTTGCTCAAAATAGTAATTATACTTACCATTTTTTTCATCATTGGAAAATTCAACCAATTCTTTTATTCTTCCATTTTCATAATATTGAATAAATTCTCCATGATATTCTTCATTTTTATAACTTTCTTTTGATTTTAGATTTTCATTATTATAATACTCATATTCCTCTCCTGTAACTAATTCATCATCTTTAAAAGTACCTTCATATAAAAGTTTACCTTTATCCATATATTCGATAGCATACCCTTGTTTCTCGTCATTTTTATAATTTGCTTTGAACCTTAGAGATCCATCTTCAAAAAATTCTATAGACTCTCCATGGTAAGCTCCATTTTTAAAGTTTTCAATGATTTCTGTATTTCCATTTTTATAATAATAAGTTTGGGTTCCTTCATTTTCTCCATCTACAAAATATTCAATAGATTCTGGCTTTCCATTTTCGTAATATTTATTCCATTTACCAACTTCACTCCCATTAACATATTTCCCTTCAGCTCTTATACTTCCATCTTTATGTAAAGCTTTATAAATTCCATTTTTTTCTCCATCTTTTAAGCCAACAGTTGCATGCAATTCTCCTGTTTGATGATAAGACTTAAAACTTTTTTGTGGAATTAATTCTCCATCAACATAGTTATTCTTAACCATGTTATAAACATCTGTAATATTATCAGCTTCAAACCATTCGCCTATTTTTTTGCCATTTTTATAGGTTCCTTTTTGTACAATCAAACCACTTGGCATAAATAATGTCCAAGGCCCATTTTGTTTATCATCTAAATAGTTTCCTTTGCCAAAAAATTCTCCAGTTCTATGATATAAAGTCCAACTGCCTTGTTTTTCTTTATTCACCATTTTTCCTTCACCTAATAATTTACCATCATTATAATAAATTTTATCTTGGGCAAAAACATATGTGGTTGAAGCTATAAAGAAAAATAAAATTGAAAAAATACTTATTTTAGAGAACATAAATGAAAGATTTTAAAGATTAAAAAGATAGATTGATGGTTCTAATTTCACAATCTTTTACAGTTACTACATTATTCCATCTATGAACTGCTGTAGATGTCATTGCAACTCCAGAATATTCTACTCTAGTATTTGAAACTAAAATTAAAGTATACGTTTGCCCAGCATCTATAGTTTTAATTCCGTTTGTGTTTGTAGTTAATGTTAATGTAATAGGTGTATTATTTTTAAATTTTAAACCTGCATCTCCACAACCAGAATCGGATTCTGAACTTTCACAAGAAAGAAACAATACACAAAACGCAATAATTGTAACAAATTTTTTCATCTTTTTCGAATTTTTAAAAGCTAAAATAATAATAATTTCGATTTTTGCGAGACTTAAAGTCTTTTTTTCTGAATCAATATTTTTTATAACGTAATTTATATCAAATACTTATAGGTATTTTGCATACAAAAACCTTTCATATAAATTTAAAAAAACTGGTTTTTGATTCATAGGTTTTCTATAAAAAAAAGTAGTATTATTTAGTTTAAAATTCTTCTTATAGACTTATTATGCCCTTGAAAATGTAAGAGAAAGAGTTTATTTAATGAATATTGAAATACATATTAATTCTAAAAAAAGTATCGGAAGTAGAATTATAATTCCTGATATGGAATAACTATAACACTTTATGATCATCTAGCATTACACCAAATTCTTTTTTGTAAATTCGAATTACAACCAGGAATAAACTGATTAGAAGTGGTCCAAAAATCAACCCAATAAAACCAAATAAAGGTACACCAACAATAACTCCTATTAGCGTAATTAAAGGATGTACATTGTCTAATTTTTTTAGAACATATAGCCTAATTATATTATCTGTAGATCCTACAACTACAATTCCGTAAATTAAAATTCCCCAAGCAGAAAAAGCATCTCCATTAGATAATGTTAATATAAACACAGGTAGAATCCCTATAAAAGTCCCAATAAATGGAATCATAGAACCTACTGTAACAATAATGAACCAGAAAAAAGGATCTTCTACATTAAAAATTAAAAAACCAATCAGTGCAATAATACCTTGTGCAATAGCAACTAAAGGAATACCAATTGCGTTAGAACGAACTATGGCTTGTGATTCTTGACCAATTGTTTTTAAGTTTTTTTCGCTAATAGGAATGTAATCATACAAAGACTCTTTTAGCTGTTTTCTGTTGGTTAACATATAATACAGCATAAAATACATTAATCCAATACCAATAAATATATTAAATGTGCTTCCAGCAAAATTCTCTAAATTATCTGCAATCCAAGTAGAAATTTCTTCGACATTAATTCTAGAACTCAAATCATACCCAAATTTATTTTCGAAATCACTCATGTGTCCTTTTAATGCTTTTGCGACTTCTTTTGAGTTGTCTACAGCTTCCCCAATTTTGTTACCCAACATTATAATAACCCCAGTAACAGGTAATAAAATGCATACAAAAGAAACAAGCATTAAAAATAACGCAGCTAAATCTGGATTCCATTTTTTCTTTACCAAAAAAACCATCGGCTTTCTTAGTAAAACATAAATAGTAATTGCACCTAGAACTCCAGATAAATAAGGGGTTAGTTCAGTAAAAATTAAAAAAGCAAAAATTACAATTAGCAGTAAAACAAATAATTGTCTTATTGTTTTTGGTGGAATTACATTTTTCATCACGTCAATTATTTTGATGCAAGATATTATTAAATCATCTTAAAAAATAATACAATCAAATTTATTATTAATGCAATCCACCAAATAAAGTGCCAATAATTTTACTCTCTATTTACTAAATCCATAGAAAAAGCAGGTGTACAAACAGCAATATATTCACACTCTTCATCAAAAGGATTTGAATATTGAACGCGTGTATTTTTTTCAATTTTGATAGATTGACCAGCTTCTAAGATAATCAATTCATCTTCAATAATAAATTGCTTTTTCCCTCTAATAATATAGGTATACTCTTCAAATTGAGGAGTTTGAAAAGGCTCTTTCCATTTTGGAGGTGCAATCATGTGTGCAACACTTATACCTGATTGTTGGTTTGTAGCATTTCCAAAATGTTCTTCAATTAATTTACCATCTGTAGTTGGCACAACAAATGGCGCTTTTTGAACAGTATATTTTTTCATAATTATAAAATTAACAAAAAGTTAAATAAACATTGGTAACATCTACCTCAACTTTAGTGAGACTTTCATATTCTCTTTCCACAAAATAATAAATATCTGCTGTATTTACATCTAAATTCAACAATAGTTCTTTAGATAAATTTGCTAATTTTTTATTAGATTTATTAGTAGAAGCAATCGCTAAACGCAATGTATTTAAGTGTGAGTTATCATTTAAAAGACAACCAATAATTCCAATATTTTCTGGTTCTACAGCAACACATTCCAAAAGAATTTCTCTTTCTTCTTCAGTTATTTTAATATCATTATCTAAATAATATTGAAAAATAACTCTTCTTTCAAATTCAGAATTTGGACGTAAAATAGTTTTTTTATGAGTTGAAATAGTTTTTTTCACAAAGTTTTTTAATTAAACCAAACCACAAAAGACTTTATTTTTGCTAAATCTGGTATTTGAGCCAAAGATACTTTCTGAGTTCTAAAATCTCTTAAACCTAATTCCTCTTTATCAATAGTCATAGTTGCATTTAACTCATCTACAAATAAGGTTACAGATTGTAAAGTAGATTCTGGTCTTAAACTATTTGTTGCATTTATTTCAGAAAAGTTAGATTTTAAGTTGATGCCAGCTTTGGTTTTAAAACGGTCATCATGAATTTCTATACTTTTAATAGTTGATGTAGAATCTAATTGTTCTTTTGGTACAATTGTTAACAAATGCTTCCCTCCTTTTTCATAGATTAAATATTTGTCATCATCTTGAAAATAATTATCTCCTAAAGCACCTTCACTTAATTGAGTTACAATTGAATCGTTTTCAAAAATATTACCTAAATCTTTTACTGTAGTTTCTGTTGTTATTAAACCAACTTTACCTTTTTCAACTTTAAATTGATCATTATTTGTACAACTCATTATTAAAAGTGATGCTACAATTAGCGATAGGAAATTTCTTTTTATCATTTTAGTTTAGTTTTTATAGAATATAAAACGTTCGTTTTTTGAATTTGTTATTTTAATACTTTTTTTAAAATACCAAAAGCGGCTCTTATAAAAGTTGCGCTTGTTAATACTTTAACTATTGGGTTCATTCTTGTACTGGTTCTCCTTGAACTTCTTGACGAAGTTTTTCTTTCTTTTTCTCTTTCTTTGGCTAATTTTTCTCGTTCTTTCTCTTCTTTTGCATCATTAATTGCTTTTTGTTCTGCTAAATTTACTTTTTCAATTTTACTGTTTAGCATTTCATACGCACTTTCTCTATCAATATTTTGATTGTATTTAGCTGCTAATTTAGAGTTGTTAATTACAGTGTTTAATTCCTGTTCTGTTAAAATATCCATTCTACTCATTGGAGCTCTTAGCATAGTTCTTGCTAAAGGAGTTGGAATTCCTTTTTCATTTAAAACTGATACAAATGCCTCTCCAATTCCTAATTGTGTTAACACCTCTTTCGTGTCATAATATTCTGAGTCTGGGTAGTTTTCTGCTGCTAATTTAATTGCTTTTCTATCTTTTGCTGTAAAAGCTCTTAAAGCATGTTGCACCTTTAAACCCAATTGTGCTAAAATATCTTCTGGCACATCTTTTGGATTTTGAGTCACGAAATACAAACCAATTCCTTTTGAACGAATTAATTTTACAATACTTTCTATCTGATTTAATAATGCTTTGGATGCTTCTTCAAAAACCAAATGCGCTTCATCTATAAAAATGATTAATTCAGGTCTTCCAGAATCTCCTTGTTCAGGAAACGTTTCATAAACCTCTGCCAATAATTGCAACATAAATGTTGAAAACAATTTTGGTTTGTCTTGAATATCTGTTAAACGTAAAACAGAAATTACACCTCTTCCATTTTCATCTATTCTAGTTAAATCATCGACTTCAAAAGATTTTTCACCAAAAAACAAATCTCCTCCTTGTTGTTCTATTTCAACAATTTTACGCAAAATGGCACCTGTAGATGAAGATGAAATTCGCCCATATTCTGCTTGAATTTCTTCTTTACCTTCATTAGTAACAAACTGTAAAACTTTTTTGAAATCTTTAATATCTAATAGTGGATATTGATTATCATCACAATATTTAAAAATGATGGCCAAAATACCAGATTGTGTTTCTGTTAAATCTAAAATTCTTGATAATAAAACTGGGCCAAATTCGGAAACTGTGGCACGCATTTTTACACCTTTTTGTTCAGAGATTGATAAAACTTCGATTGGAAAACTTTTTGCTTCGAAAGGAAAGCCGATTTTTGCATGACGTTCATCAATTTTTGCGTGTCCAGGACTAGCTTTAGCCAAACCAGACAAATCTCCTTTAATGTCCATTAACAAAACAGGAATTCCTTTTTCTGATAAATTTTCCGCGAATACTTGTAGCGTTTTTGTTTTTCCAGTTCCTGTTGCTCCAGCAATTAAACCATGTCTATTCAAAGTTTTCAATGGAACTTTTACAATAGCATTTGTAATGGTTTCTTCACCTAACATGGCTGCACCTAACTCTATAAAATCGCCTTTGGTTTGGTAACCTTCATTTATATATTCAAAAAATTCCTCTTTTTGACTCATCAATTTAAATTTCGATAAAAATAATCAAAGTTTAAGAAGTG
>CAXBPL010000116.1:0-5714 GCA_963977615.1 uncultured Polaribacter sp.
TAACAATTCTTTCATCACAATTTCTGTCATATCACTTTTAAAAGCAAATTCGTAACGAATATCTACAACATACGCCTTTAAACGCATTTTTAAATACGAACGACCTTCTTTTACTTCATTAAAAAACAGCACATAAATAGGTTTGTTTAGGTAAATATATTTTGAAACCTGTGCAGATTCTTTTGCTAATTCACGCACACGTTTTGTATCTACAGTAATTGGCAAATAAATTTCGGCAACAACTTGGCAATTGGCTTCACCTGTATTTGAGTTAGAAACAGATTGATTCATTAACTCGCCATTTGGAATACTTACCAAAGAATCGTCTGCAGTTACAATTCTTATGGAACGCAAACCAATTTCTACAACTTCTCCATAATGACTCCCAACTTCAATTTTATCGCCAACCATAAAAGGCCTGTCTAATAAAATAATTACACCTCCAAAAATGTTTTTAATAATATCTTGTGATGCAAAACCTACAGCAATTCCTAAAGATGCAGACACTGCTAATACTGTAGATTGTGGTGGTTGAAAAATACCAACTATTATTAAAACGATAATAAAAATCCAACCGAAAATCTTAATAATTGGAATAATTCCTTTGATGGTAATTCGTTGATTTGTGAATTTTTCCGCATATTTTTCTAACAAAGAAATTGTAAAACGAATTACTAAATAACCCGTAATTACAAATATCAATGCCCAAAATATTTTCCAAAAAGAAAATAACTCCCAAATTGCTGGTGGTTTTAGCTTTTCTACAATTTTGTCTTTTGTGGCTTTAACCTCTGCTTCTACGTCTTTTTCGGCTTCATTTTTTACAAGTTCCTTAATTTTTGTAGAATCTATTTTTACAGTATCTACTTTTTGTATAATTAGTATTTCAGGTTCTTGTAGTGTTGTGCTACTTTCATTTGCAACCATTAAATTGGCTGAAATAAAAAGAAATATAAATAGTATTTTTTTCATGATTTCAGGCTTAATGTATTACATTTTTACTCTTTAACAACGTAGTTATTTGACGATATAAAAAGATATTTATCATATAAAATTTTTCGTTATCCATCGTTAACAATCCGTTTTCGAAAAGTGCATGTACAATGTTTTTTGTTTGCTGCTCATTTAAACTAGAAAGTTCTACAATATCTTGGAGCGACAATCTTTCTTGCAATAAAATACTATTCAACAACAACAGTTTTACAGGTGCTAACTTATTTAAAAAAGAGGTGTCTATTGTTTTTAAAGAACGCATATAAATGGTGCTTCCAGAAACTTTTACAGTGGAACGAATCCAATACATAAAAGCAATTCTAAAGTTGCTCTGTGCAATTTTATTAATGTCACTAAAAAATTCTTCTCTTAAAATTTCTTGCTGAACTTCTTCTGGCGATTTTAAAAATTTACTTGATAAATAGGCAACAGGAGGCTGTTCAAAATGCAAATTGTAACCACTAATCTTATGTCTTTTTATCAACGCTTCTTTCATCGTTTCTTTATCCATTTCTAACATTTGAATGTTAAAAGCAAAAAGTTCTGAAATTTGAATGGATTTATCTAAATATTGAAACGCATATTTTGCTGAAGTAATAATCCAAAAAACACTATTTTTTGTTGATGAAATTAAATTAGAAAGTTCATGCAACACATTAAAACCACCTACTTTTCTAAAATAAAAATATTGAATATCTTCTAAAACAATCGTTCTCTTTTTTCCAGTATTAAAATACGTAATCCACTCCTCTATCGTTGCTAATTCTTTATCAAAAGAGGTGTTTAAAAATGCCATTAACTCATAAAGTTCACTAATATTTTCTTTGGTTGATAAGAAAGTTGTTTTAGATAATTTTTTATTTTTATTGATAAAATTATGAATCAAAGAGGTTTTCCCTGAACCACGTTCGCCAATAATTACTGTAGCTGCATATTGGCTTTTTTGAAAAGCACTGTAAGCATTCTCTAAAGTATTTAAAGCATTTGTTCGCCCAATAAATAAAGCTTCGTTCTGCAACGTTTCTGATCTAAACAAACGTTGGTATACATAAGGCAATTCATCTAACGCTTTTTCTGCTTGCTTTAAAAACTCTGATAAATCACTAGTTACATCTGTAGGTTCTTTGTACAAACCATTTCTTAAAAGAATACTTTTTACAGAAGCCGCTGTTTTTTTATACTTGGTTTTACCATAAAGGATAGCAACAGGAACAAAGTTTTTAACGTTATTTATTACTTTTTCTTTTAGTAATTTACTTTTTTCAATAGATTTTGCTTTAGCAATCGTTAATCTAATTTCAGTAATATTTTCTGTATCAGTTAACTCTAAAATACTTTTATGAAACTTCCCAATACTTGGCAATAATAATTCGCCATTTGTTGTGTTTAAATTTGCTAACGTATTTTTTAAATCTTCAATTTTTTCTTCGCTTCTTTCTAAACCTTCTAAAGCTACTTTTTTCGGAGTATTTTCTTTGGATGTATTTTCTTGAGATTCATCCTCAAAAAGGGATAAAGCAGATTCTAAATTAAACTCACTTACTTGACTTAAAGCGTTAATATCTTCAATAAAAGTAGTTACTTTTAAATTAAGATCTAGTTTTGCTTGTTTTATTTTCGCAGCAAGACTTGGCCAACTTTGGTAGGTTACTAATTCGTAAGGTGAAATGTAATTAATGGCAGATGCTACAGTTTTTGTTGTATAATTACTGTCTGAACTTATAGCTCTTTTTGTTGAAAGTGTTTCTAAAACATTAAGAACATTTTCTTCAAAATTATTAATTTGTAACGGAATTTCTTGATTGGTAATTCGTGTTGTAGTTTCTTCTATAAGTTTGTTAAAGTTTTTACCTAAATTCTTTAATTCGCTTATAATTGTAGCCTTTACAGCAGGTTTTGAATCGGAATTAGCAATAGAGTTTTTTACATTTATAATGTATTTTTTGATAGTCGTTAACTCTTTTCCAATAAGCTCTGCACGTTTTTCAATAGATTTTTCAAGTTCTTCATACTTAAACATCACATGAAAAATAATGGTAAATATTTCGATATCTAACTCCCAATCACTCTCAAAAACACTAAATGTATTTTGCCAAAGAACTGCATCTTTATGACTCTTTTCTACAACATCTTTTTGATGTTTAGAAATCTTTTGTTCGCTAAAAAAGTTCGCAGATAATTCAATTGTATCTGTTTTATAAAGTGCATTTATGTAATTTAAAACAGTTGTATCAAATATTTCTTGAAACGCTTTTTTATGATTTTCAATTCGTGTTTCTAAAGATGGTATTGTTGTTACTTCAGCCAATAGTTCATCAGAAAAATCTAAAGCAATGTTATTCTCTACATAAAGCTCAATTTTTTCATCGATTTTTTTATCTACTGACCAATATTTGTCTGTAACTTCAGATATTTCTTTATAGATAGCATCTACAACAACATTTGAATGAAGGGCAAGTTCACTTTTAAAATAATATTCAGTCGCATTTTTAAAGGGAATTTCTTGCTGCCAAAAGATAACTTCTTTTTTTGTTTTCCTAAAAACATTCGCTGTTTTTAAAGGAAGTTTAGAAACATTGAACAAAGAATTTTTGATGCCTTTTCTAAATTTAAGCATTTTCGAATCGCTCTCTAATCGTAAAAAACGCTCTTTATCTTGTGTACGCTTTATTGTTACGTCTAGAGATTCTAAATGTGTATTTAATGCTGTAAAATAACCATCAAACAACAATTTATCTTCTAATTTAAAAGACGAAAAATAACTAGAAACAATCTTTTCTAGTTCACATTTATATGCATCTAACTTTTTAAAAGTTAAACCCTTATCATCATTGTCAAAATTATTGGTAATTAATTGTTTTTGAAGTTCATCTATCTCTAAAATTGCTTTATGATGGGCTGTTATTTTATCAAAAAAAACAGGCAACAATTTTTCGTTAAATAGTGTTGCAATAGCACTTTGTTGTAAAGAAATAATTTCTTTCATAAATTATCTTGAAATATAAAGGTATTTAATATAAGCCTTTATTTAAGTGCAAATTACAAAAGAATTTCGATAATTTTAAGAATATTTTTTGAGATTAATTTTTTGAATATTTTTAAACCAAAAAAAAAGTGCAGTTTAAAAACTGCACTTTCAATATATTTAAAATTGACAATTACGCCATTTGTTCATCATGTTTACCTTCATAAACTTCCTCTACTAATTTCGCATTAAATGCTGGTAAATCGTCTGGATTTCTACTGGTTACCAATCCAGAATCTACTACAACTTCTTCATCTGTCCAGTTTGCACCTGCATTTATCATATCTGTTTTAATAGATTTATAAGATGTAATATTTCGTCCTTTTAAGACACCTGCTTCTGCTAATAGCCAAGGTGCATGGCAAATTGCTGCTACAGGTTTGTGATTCTCAAAAAACGATTTCACAAAATTTACTGCATCTTTATTTGTTCTTAAAGTATCTGGATTTATAACTCCACCAGGCAACATTAATGCATTATAATCTGCTTGTGTAACTTCGTCTAATGTTTTATCAACTTTATAAGATTTTCCCCAATTTCCATCTGCCCAAGATTTAATTTCACCAGATTTTAAGGATACTATATGTACGTTTGCTCCTGCTTTTTCTAAAGCTTTTTTCGGTTCTCTTAATTCGCTTTCTTCAAAACCATTCGTTGCTAAAATTGCAACATTCTTTCTATCTAAATTTTCCATTTCTATGTTTTTAAGATTAAAATGAGATTAGTACTTTACTAACTCATTTCAAAATTACAAACAAAAGGAAAACACGATTTGCTCAAAACATTTTGAGGTTAACACAAACACTATTTTAAGAAAATTTTATCTTTTTAGCATCCAAGAAGCAGGATCTAATTTTTCGGTATTTTTTAAAAGCACAAAAACCAAGGTAGTTTTACCATTTATTTTATCCGTAAAAATCTTCCCTAAATTTTGTCCTATTTCAACTTTATCGCCTTTTTTAACGAAAGAGTTTTCAAGGTGATTGTAAGAACTTATATAATTTCCATGACGAATAAATACGTTTTTTGTACCATCAGAACCCACCAAAACATTTAAAACTTCGCCACTAAAAATAGCTTCTGCATTGCTTCCTTTACTAGTAACAATATGCAAACCAGTTCCATTAATAATAATTCCAGGAAAAGTTGGGTGAGGTTGTTTTCCAAACTTTCTCACAACCAAGCCTTCTTTTACAGGCCAAGGTAATTTTCCTTTATTTAGCTCGAATTTTGTTGCTAAAGCTTTTGCTTCTGGCGTTAAAATAAACTCATTTTTCTTAGTGGGGGTTTTTGGTTTATCTTTTAATTTTGACAAAGCCAATCTGTTTGCTTTCTCAATTTCATCCCTAATAATTTTATCTATTTGAGCAGCAATTCTTTTATCCTCTTTAACATTTTTTTCAATTTCACGTTTGTATTTACCTTCTTTCTTTTTAATGGTAGAAAGTAAATCTTCTTGTTTCCTTTTATCAGCTTCAATTTCTTTTTTCTGATTTTTCTCAGCTAAAATTAATGCTTCTTTATTTTTCTTTTGAATGATTAAAGAATCGTTCTTTTTTTCGATAAAACTTGTTTGTACTAAAATTTCTTCACCTTGTTTTTTTCTGAATTGTGTATATTGTTTCATATACTCCAAACGTTTGTAAGCTTGATGAAAATTTTGCGAAGACAACAAAAACATCGTTCTACTTTGTTG
>CAXBPL010000117.1:0-5640 GCA_963977615.1 uncultured Polaribacter sp.
TTCAAAATTAAAAAAATGTCAAAAAAGAATATTGCAATTCTTACAGTTTTATTAGCCATAATTTTAGATCAAGTTTTAAAGATTTATATAAAAACTACGTATGCTTTAAATGGCGGTTTTGAAGTATTTAGTTGGTTCCAAATTCATTTTGTAGAAAATAATGGAATGGCTATGGGTTTTGAATTTGGAGGAGAAACTGGTAAACTTTTTTTAACTTTATTTAGAATTATCGCTGTTTTTGCTATTGTTTATTGGCTAGTTGGCAATATAAAACGTAAAGTTCACAATGCTGTAATTGTAGGAATCGCTCTTATTTTTGCAGGTGCTGTTGGTAATATTATCGATTCTGTTTTTTATGGAATCATTTTCGATTCTTCAAATAATAATATTGCTACACTTTTTGCAGACCAACCTTATGGAACGCTTTTTCATGGTAAAGTTGTAGATATGTTTTACTTTCCTTTTATAAAAGATGCTATTTTACCAGAATGGATTCCTTTTATTGGTGGAGATACTTTTACTTTTTTTCAGTATATTTTTAATCCTGCAGATGCTTATATCTCAGTAGGTGTTGCTTTGTTATTTATTTTTAGCAAACAAGCTTTTCCAAAAGAAGAGAAAGAGAAAAAAAATATTAAAGCATAATTTTTAAATATTTTCATAAGTTTCTACAGTAATATTCGCAACAACATCTCCAGTATGTTTGATTGATAGTGGTTCGAATAATATAATATGCACTTCTTCTTTTGCAATAGGTTTGTGCTCAACTCCCTTTGGAACAATATAAAATTCGCCTTCTTTTAGGGTGATGGTTTTATCTCGCAATTCAATTTCTAGAGTTCCTTTTATCACCATAAAAAGTTCATCTTCGAACTCATGTTTATGAAAAACGAATTCGCCTTTTAGTTTAGCCAATAAAATTTGTTGTCCATTTAATTCGCCCACCTTTTTTGGTGACCACAAATCAGAAAATAGTTTGAATTTTTCTTGAATATTTATTACGCTCATACAGCAAATTTACGAAAACTAATTTTGCGTTAACGATTGAAGCGACATCCTTTTTGTTTTTCACAAAAAGATACAGCGAAAAGCGTGGCATTTCTATTTCAGAAATGAACGCCCAAAAATATATCAAATTTGGTATAATTGATTAAATTTGCAACTTAAATTCTGGAAGAAGTTCAGAATTATAGAAACATAACAAAGATTCTGAATCAAGTTCAGAATTGTAAATTGAAGTTTACAATGTATAGAAGTCATTCTTGTGGAGAGTTAAGAGCAGCGCATATAAATACAGAAGTTACCTTGGCTGGTTGGGTGCAAAAAAGCAGAGACAAAGGTTTTATGGTTTGGGTAGATTTGCGAGACAGATATGGAATTACACAGTTAATTTTTGATGAAGAGCGCACACCAAAAGAAATGATGGAAAAAGCAAAATCTTTGGGAAGAGAATTTGTAATTCAAGTTACAGGAACTGTAATTGAGCGTGAATCTAAAAACAAAAATATTCCTACAGGAGCCATTGAAGTATTGGTTTCTAAACTAGAAATTTTAAACGCGTCAAAAATTCCTCCTTTTACAATTGAAGATAAAACTGATGGTGGAGAAGACATCAGAATGAAATACAGATATTTAGATATTAGAAGAAATCCTGTTAAAAACAGTTTGATTTTTCGTCATAAAGTAGCTATGGAAGTCCGTAAATACTTGTCTGACCAAGAATTTATAGAAGTTGAAACTCCGTATTTAATAAAGTCTACTCCAGAAGGCGCACGTGATTTTGTGGTGCCAAGTAGAATGAATGAAGGTCAGTTTTATGCACTTCCTCAATCTCCTCAAACCTTTAAACAGCTTTTAATGGTTGGTGGAATGGATAAATATTTTCAGATTGTAAAATGTTTTAGAGACGAAGATTTACGTGCAGACAGACAGCCAGAATTTACACAAATTGACTGTGAAATGGCGTTTGTGGAGCAAGAAGATATTTTAAATATTTTTGAAGGATTAACACGTCATTTGTTAAAAGAAATCAATAATGTTGAAGTGGAGAAATTTCCAAGAATGTTATATGATGATGCCATGCGTTTGTATGGAAATGACAAACCAGACATTCGTTTTGGAATGGAGTTTGGCGATTTAAATGCAGTGACACAACACAAAGATTTTGGTGTTTTTAATTCGGCTGAATTAGTAGTTGGAATTGCAGTTCCTGGAGGAAATGTGTACACAAGAAAAGAAATTGATGCGTTAATAAAATGGGTAAAAAGACCACAAGTTGGTGCTTTAGGCATGATTTACGCAAGAGTAAATGACGATGGAACTTTCAAGTCTTCTGTAGATAAATTTTACGATCAAGAAGATTTAGCAAAATGGGCTGAAATTACAGGTGCAAAACCTGGAGATTTAGTATGTGTTTTATCAGGTGAAACTAATAAAGTAAGAGCGCAAATGTCTGCGTTAAGAATGGAATTAGCAACGCGTTTAGGGTTGAGAGATCCTAAAGTTTTTGCACCACTTTGGGTCATTGATTTTCCATTATTGGAACTAGATGAAGAAACTGGTCATTATCATGCAATGCACCATCCATTTACATCACCAAAACCTGGGCAAATGGAATTGTTAGATTCAGATCCTGGAGCTGTAAAAGCAAATGCGTACGATTTGGTGTTGAATGGAAACGAAATTGGTGGAGGTTCTATAAGAATTCACGATAAAAAAATGCAAGCAACCATGTTAAAGCATTTAGGTTTTTCTGAAGAAGATGCCAAAGCACAATTTGGTTTCTTAATGGATGCTTTTGAATATGGTGCTCCACCTCATGGAGGTTTGGCTTTTGGTTTGGATAGATTGGTTGCCATTTTGGGTGGTCAAGAAACCATTCGTGATTTTATTGCATTCCCAAAAAATAATTCTGGTAGAGATGTAATGATTGATGCTCCTGCTTTTATTGATAACGAACAATTAAAAGAATTGAGTTTGAAGTTGGATCTTAAAGCGTAAAATATATTTGTAAATATTAATTTCAGACCTGTCAGGTTTTTAAAACCTGACAGGTCTTTTTTGTATAAGAATTTTATTACTTTTAAACTATGAAAAAACTAACCACACTTCTATTTCTTTTCACCTCAATAATTTCATTCTCTCAAGAAATTTCTGGAGATGAATTACTAAAAAAAGCAATCGAATTTCATGATCCAAATGGAAATTGGGCAACCTTTAAAGGCGAACTTTTTGTAACGATGGAAACTCCAAAAAATGGAGACAGAGTTAGTGAAATCAATATCAATTTACCAGATCAATATTTTTCTGTTTCTGCAAAAAGAGATACTATTATTACAGCATATGTTCTTGATAAAGATGAGATTAATTTTTCTTTAAATGGTGATAAAAATCCATCTGAAGAAAACAAAAAGAAGTTTAGTTTAAACACTGAACGTGCAAATTTGTATAAAAACTATTATACGTATTTATATGGTTTGCCAATGAAATTAAAAGACGAAGGAACTGTAATTCATCAAAAAGTAGAAAGAAAAAAATTTAAAGGAAAAGAATATTTAGTTTTAAAAGCAACTTATAATCAGGAAGTAGGTAAAGATACTTGGTACTTTTATTTTAACCCAGATAATTTTGCGATGGAAGTTTATCAGTTTTTTAAAGAAGAAAAAGATAGTGGAGAATATATTTTATTATCAGAATTAGAAGCGATTAACGATGTTAAAATGCCAAAAATTAGAGCTTGGTATTATAATAAAGATGATAAGTATTTAGGAACAGATATTTTATCAGCAAAAAACTAAAATGCCAACCAAAAATAAATACCTAAAACAGATTTTACTTTGGAGATATCGATTTATCTCTGAACGTCAGTTTGTATATGCTTTAAGTATTTTAGTGGGTTTATTAGCAGGTTTAGGAACTGCAGTTTTAAAAAACTTAACTTTCTTTATCGAAAATGTCATAGAAGGGAAATTTATTAAAGATTTTCATTATTCTCTATATTTTATTTTTCCAATTATTGGGTTGGTTTTGGTGTATTACATCAAAAAGAAAATCATTAAAAAAGAAATTGGGCATGGTATTTCTACCACACTTCATGCAGTTTCAAAAAGAAACGGAATTATAGAAAAATACAAAATGTATGCTTCTTTAATTACAGCTCCAATTACAGTTGGTTTTGGGGGTTCTGCAGGTTTGCAAGGACCAGCAGTAAGTACAGGAGCAGCTTTGGGATCTTATGTTGCACAGCTGTTTCATATGAATGCTAAAACAAGAATGCTTTTGATTGGTTGTGCAACTGCAGGTGCAATGTCATCGATGTTTAAAGCGCCAGTTGCTGCCATTATTTTTGCTGTAGAAATTTTTAGTTTAGATTTGGCTTTTGCTTCTTTAGTGCCACTTTTATTGGCATCAGTTTCTGCTGTAATTACCTCTTATTTTTTCTTTGAAAAAGATGCTTTGTTTGGCTTTGAATTGGTAGATACTTTTCAAATAAAAGACATTTTGTATTACGTTCTTTTAGGTTTTGGAACAGGTGTAGCTTCTGTTTATTTTTCTAAAATATATTTTAAAATCACTAATTTTTTCAAACGAATTAAAAAACCAATTCATAAATTAATTATTGGCGGTTTCGCCATCGGAATTATGTTGTATTTAATTCCACCTTTATATGGAGAAGGTTATGGATTAATCAATAATTTACTGGATGGAAATACTGCTGAAGCTTTAAAAGATATTCCTTACAAAGTAGATTTAACCAACATTTGGATTGTTATTGGTTTCTTATTTTTAATTGCTATTTTTAAGGCAATTGCAATGACAACCACGTTTGCAGCTGGTGGAGTTGGAGGTATTTTTATTCCGACTTTATTTATGGGAAGTGCTTTAGGAAACGTTTTTGCCAAAGTAATTAATACTTTAGGAGGCAATGTTTCTGAGTCGAATTTTACGCTAATTGGTATGACAGGTTTAATGGCTGGAGTTTTACATGCGCCTTTAACTGCTATTTTTTTAATTGCAGAAATTACAGGTGGTTATGAACTTTTTGTGCCATTAATGTTGGTTGCTGCTATTAGTTTTGCGTTCACAAAATACTTTATTGCCAACTCAATTTACACAACAGAATTAGCAGCAAAAGGAGAACTCATCACACATAATAAAGACAAAAATGTGTTAATGATGATGAAGATTGATAGACTTATTGAAAAGAATTTTAAGGCTGTAAACCCAGATATGTTATTAGGAGAAATGCTCACAAAAGCGGTTGCAAAATCGACCAGAAATATTTTTCCTGTGATTAATAAAGAAAAACAATTTTTAGGAATTGTCTTGTTAGATGATATTCGTTCTTTTATGTTTGATACTGAAATGTACAACAGCATAACTGTAGAAACTTTCATGAAATCGGCTCCAGAAATTATTTTTTATGATGATTCTGTTGAAGAAATTATGCGAAAATTTAAAACTAGCAACGCTTGGAATTTACCTGTTATTAAAGACGAAAAGTATCTTGGTTTTATATCGAAATCTAAACTATTAACAGCATACAGAAATAAATTGATTGAAGTTACGAGTTAAAAAAATATTGAATGAGAGAAAATAGTTTTACTAAAAATATGCGCAATAAATCTAACTCAGAGTTAG
>CAXBPL010000118.1:0-5584 GCA_963977615.1 uncultured Polaribacter sp.
TTTATAATTTTCTGCATTTAATGCTGCTGCATCTGCAGGATAAGGCATTCTCACAGGAATTAATCCGTTATTTAAACTTGCTGCCACATTTTTTAAAGTAGGAAAACCTGTTCTTCTAAATTCAATCCAACTTTCATAACCATTAATGGTATTTGCAATCCATTTTTGAGTAATAATTTGTTCTAAAGGCGTTTTTCCAACTGCGTTTAAATTTGCATTTCCAGCTAAATAGGTTGCTGGCAAATTCGTATTCCAATACTCAAAAGCTTGTGTAACTCCTGAATTGTATAGTGTTGCTGCATTTGTTGTAATAAAACCTTTTTCAGCAGCTTCCGCTAATAAAAAATTGGTTTCCCAAGCTGTCATAAAATTGGCATCCAATGCAGCTGTGTTTTCTCTAAAAATAGTTCCAGCTAGAGAATAATCATCAGGAGATGGAGTAGTTGTAGAGGCATTAATTCCGTTTATAAGTCCATTAAATTCGCTGGAATTTGAATTTGCAAAAGCTCTATAAAAAGTTGAAATTCGAACATCATTTAAATCTTTAAAAATTTCTTCAGCAGTTTCCGACATTACAAAATTTGTAAAATCACCTTCTCTTAATTGTGCAAATCTAAAATTATTTGGAGCTGTATTTGAAAAACTAAAAACAGCATTTTCTGTGTTGTTTCTGATATAATTTCCTTCATCAAAAATTGTTTGTAGTTGACTAGAAACATCAACCTTACCAGAAATTCTGATGAGATATTTTATTTTTAAAGAGTTTGCAAATTGAATCCAATTATCTAAATTTCCATTAAATAAAATATCTCCTTCTAAAGGAATTGAACCAGCATACGCGTTTATTGCAGCAATTCCTTTGTCTAAATTATCTAAAATTCCATTTTCATTAAGGTAAATATCCTCTTGCAAATCATACGTTGGTTTCGCACTTCCTTCAATACCATTAAATGCATCAAAGTAAGGAACATCACCAAAAATATCTGTTAAACCAGCAGCCATATATGCTTTTAATATAAAAGCAGGACCTTCATACACTGCAAAAGCAGGTGCTTGTTTAGATTGTTTTAAAAGAATCTCATTATCACGTAAATTGGTGTAAAAAATTGGCCAAGGATTGCCTCCTAATTGTGGACTTTTTAAATCATGTCTGTCAAATAAATTAAAATCTAACAAAGCTGTATGTTGAGATAGTAGATTCCCAGCAGCAAAACCTTCATAACTCATTTGTTCGCCAAAATCGTAAATTACTTGTCTTAATAACAAGCTTGGTTGTACAGCAACTGGCGAGTTTTGGTTTGTGTTTATTTCCTCGAAATCTTTTGTGCAACTTGCAAATGTGAAGGCAAAAATTGCGATTGTATATATAATTTTTTTCATTTTTTATCGATTATCCTGCAAGGTTTCAAAAACCTTGTAGGTATTTATTTTTATGTAATTGGTTTAGTTTTTTTAAACCTACAAGGAATCCAAGTTCCTTGGAAATACCTTGCAGCTTAAAAATTAAACCCTACTTTAAAACCTAAACTTCTGCTGGTTGCATAACTCATATCTTCAACTCCACTTACAAAACCATTTCCTTGAACTGCTAGTTGTTCTGGATCAAAATGTGGATTTTCTGTGATTACAAATAAATTATTTCCAATAAAAGAAAAGTTCATTGTTGAGGGATCTTTCAAGCCTAAAAAGCCTTCATTTAAATTTAAAGTATACCCAATTGAAAACTGACGTAATTTTAAAAAAGAAGCATCATAAACGTTATTTTCTTCATGATTTCTATCGTAAAATTGTCGGTAATAACTTTCAGGAGAAACAGCTACTGTATTTGGTAAACCTGTGGTTTGATTAACACCTTGTGCAACAATATCAGTATCTCTATTCGCAGTTTCAGCTAGTTGACCACCAACATTTCCTAAAGCTCTTGTTCTCGATACAATTTCTCCTCCTTTTCTCCAATCAAACAAAAAACTTGCGTTCCAGTCTTTATATGTAAAAGAATTGTTCCAACCTAAGGTGAAATCTGGTGTGTAATTCCCAATCTTTTTTAAGGTATTATCAGCAATAAAAGTTCCATCATCTTTAATGATAAAATCCCCATTTTCATTTTTTAAATAGCCAGTTCCATACATATCTCCAATTTCTCCACCTTCTTCTACTTGAAAATATACGGTTTGGTTTGCGCTATCGTAAATTCTACTTAGAGCCAACGTTAAACGACCATTTTCTTGTGGTAAATCTTTTATAACGGATTTGTTAGTGGCAAAATTAAAAGTCGTGTTCCAAGAAAAGTTTTCATTTCTAATTGGAGTTCCTCCCAAAATAATTTCTACACCAGTTGTATTTACTTTTCCACCATTCACAACTTGTTGGTTATAACCAGATGAAATAGGAATTGGCAACGAAATAATTTGATCTTTAGTAGTGGCATTATAGTAGGTAAAATCTACATGTAATCGATCTTTAAAGAAACGAAGATCTGCACCAAATTCATACGAAGTTGTAATTTCTGGTTTTAAATTTGCATTCGGAATAAAATCTTGATTGCTAAAAGTGGGTTGTCCGTTAAAAGCGGTTTGCGATACAAATGCACCAGAAGTTTGGTAGGGATTTGTATCATTACCAACTTGTGCAACACTTGCTCTTAATTTTGCAAATGAAATAGATTTTGGCAATTCTGTTAAGTTCGATGCAATAAAACTTGTTGAAATTGATGGATAAAAAAATGAAGTTCCATCTACAGAAAAAGGCGTTGCTAAAGCAGAAGACCAATCGTTTCTACCTGTAATATCTACAAACAAATAATCTTTATAGCCAAATTTTGCAATTCCATATAAAGAGTTGATTCTTTTTTCAGAATTAAATTGAAAAAACTCAATTGGAGAAGCTGCATTGTTCAGGCTAAAAATACCAGGTTGTGCTAAATTTAATGTTTGAGATTGTGTAGTGGATGCTTTTTGATCTAATCTATTTCCTCCAAAAGAAACATCAAAAGAAAGATCACCAAAATTAGTATTGTAATTGATTAAAAAATCGGTGTTAATTTCTCTAAAAAAAACATCATGTTCTGCATACGCTCCGTTTGCAAAACGATTGCTACTAAAATTACGTTTAAATTTTCTTTTTTCTGATGAATAATCCATCCCAGATCGTAAAGAAATGCTCAAGTTTTCTGTAAAGTTATGTTTGATGCCAATATTTCCGAAAACACGATCTCTTAGAAAAGAATTGGTGTTTTCGTGCAAAATAAAGAACGGATTATCAAAATATCTATAGTTAAAATTATATTGCTGAACACCTTCTAAACCAGGTTGCCAATAATCTCTTAAACTATTAATATTTAAGGATCTTGGACCCCAAGCAACTAAGGAATAATTTACGTTTTCACTTCCATAACCATTAGAAGGTCTGTTATCGCTGCTAGAATTTACATAATTTACAGAAGAGGTTATTTTCGTTTTTTCAGTCGGATTAAAATTCATTTTTAAAGCGACAGTTTTACGATCTAAATTTACTCCAGGAATTATAGATTCGCTGTCTAAATTTGTAATCGATAATCTGTAAGAACCACTCTCAAAACTATCATTTATAGAAATATTATTGATGGTTGTAAGACCAGTTTGATAAAAATCTTTCAAGTTATTTGGATTCGAATTGAAAGCTGTTGGTGTAATCGGAATTCCAGAATACAGAGAGTTATCTCCACCTCTTACAAAAGTTCCATCAGGTAAATTTACAGGAGAATCAAATTGTGGAATTAAATTTCCAGCATCCAATCTTGGGCCCCAAGAATAAGAAATTACGTCGTTAACACCAGCTCCAAGTCCATTTCAATATTCAAAATTACCTCCATTTCCTTGACCATATTCGTTTTGAAATTCAGGCAAACGAAAAGCACTATCAAAAGTAACTGAAGAATTAATGCTAATTCCCAAACCTTTTTTCTTGCTGCCATCTTTTGTGTTGATTACAATAACTCCATTTGATGCACGAGTTCCATACAATGCAGCAGCACTTGGGCCTTTTAAAACAGTTACAGATTCAATATCATCTGGATTTACTTCCATGGCTCCATTTCCAAAATCAATTTCTTGAAAACCTGCAGCAGCTTCATTGGTGAAATTAAAAACGGTGTTGTTATTTATTGGAGTTCCATCCACTATAAAAAGCGGATTATTATTCGAAAAAGAAGCTTCTCCACGAATGGTAATTTTAGAAGAAGAACCAACACCTGTTGCACCTTGAGAAATAGTAACACCCGCTAATTTTCCTGATAAGTTATCTAAAAAATTAGCAGTTTTAACTTCTGTTAAGTCTTTTGTTTTTAGTTCTTGAACAACATAGCCTAACTCTTTTGTTTTTCTATTTAAACCTAAAGCAGTTACTACAATTTCGTTTAAATTTGTTTCAATTTCTTCTAGTTGAATATTGATAATAGTCTGATTATCAGCTTTTATTTTTTGAGTTTTATAACCCAGATAAGAAAAAGTTAATATTTGATTTTTGTCTTGAACTGTTATCGAATACGTTCCATCAATAGAAGAAGTTGTACCATTTTCTTTGGATGTTGAAATGGTAACAGAAGGAATTCCATCGCCTGTAATTTTATCGGTAATTGTTCCCGAAATTTTAATTTGTGAAAAACTGATGCTAGTTACAAACAGTATCATCCACATAAAAATATGTTTCATTTAATAATGATTTTTGTGTAAATATTTTATTTTGATAAATAGTCGAACACTTTTTATCAATAGATAAAAGTGTTAATTACGCAAAAATCAAAGGAGAACCTTTATTGGAATTTGGTGCAGAAAAAGTTTTTTTAAAGTTGATAGTAACGTCAACATAAAACTTTTTTTGAGTGCAAATAAATAGTATTAAAATTTTTAAAACCGATTTTGGAATCGCTTTAAAACTATGCAGTATTTTTTTGATATCCTCTAAAACATCTAAATCATTTAAGATTTCTAAAAACTTAATATTTAGTTTTTTAGAGGTTATTATGGAAGCAATACAATTTTGTAATTTAGACGTTTGCCAAGGTAATTTTAAGAAGTTTTCTTTATTAAAATGTTCTTTTTTGATTCCCATTAAATAGAAACCACCATCTTTTGAAGGTCCTAAAACCAACTCGTTTTTTTCAAGTTGATGCAAAGTATCAACTAAATGATGTGTTTTTAAATGAGGAGTATCATTACCAATCGTAATTACATTCCCAAAACCTTTATTAAAAATGGTTTCAATAGCATTCGAAAAACGTTCGCCAAAAGAAGACCCAATTTGATTTTTTTCAGAGAAATGAAAATATTGAATTCCAGATTTTTCTACCGTTTTTAAAGTTTGGTGATTCAATGCCGAAAAAACATCCGAAGAAAGAAACGATTTTCTTTCCGCTTCTTTTTCAGCAGAATTCGCAAAAATTAAAATGGCAGTATTATTTCTCATTTTATATGACAAGGGGTTTAAACCCTTTGCTATGTTATTCAATTCTTATTTTCAAACAAGCTCAACTTTCCCCTTTGGGGAAATGTCTGAAAGACAAAGGGGCCTAAGCTACAACTCCTTGACAACTACTTCCTGCACCAGC
>CAXBPL010000119.1:0-5548 GCA_963977615.1 uncultured Polaribacter sp.
TCTTCTTTTTCAGACCAATTATAATCTGGTTTTACCATAGAATTGATAAAGTTTTTTGCTTCATCACCAGATTTTAAAGTATTTAATTGAGAAATTACTCTGTTATAATCTTCTTGATTGTTATTAAAAAGGTTCTTTACAAACGCAATTCTATCATTCAAACCAATTTGAATATTGCCTACCAATCGATCATTTAAAGATTTTGAGGGTGCTTTTTCGAACAAATCTGCCATAAAATCTACAGAAACTATGTCTTGTAATTCTTCTTCTAAAGACATTGTTTTGCGAACTTCTACATTCACAACATCGCTTTCATTCTCTAAATTTGCCAGTGTTTCTTTTTTATGTTGAAGTTGTGTATCCTGAACTTCATTTAGCATTTCTTTTTCAGTTTCTAGAGCTTCTTTTAATTTTGTTTCTGTAATTTCTTCCGATTTAATTTCAGGAACTTCTTCTAAAGCTTCCTCATTTTCTACAGATTTTGGTGGAATTTCTCTCGAAAACATAATTTCCTCCAACTCATCAAAAGGTTGTTCTATAGCTTCTTTATGCTCAGGTTGATTCTGAATTTCATTTTCTATTTCAGTTTGATGATCAACTTCCAGATTATTTTCTGCATTTATATCATGTTCAACAACTTCGTTTTCAACTATTTTTAGAGCATCATCTAAATTATAAACAACTTTCTCTGAATCTAATTTTTCTACATTTTCCTCTTCTTTAACAGCAAAAGCTTTTTCAACGGTTTCTAATAATTCCGTTTTTGTTTTCTTTAAACCAGGTGTTGAGTTTACATATTCTTCTACAAATGCTAAAACAGATAATTTTTCATAAATTTCCTTGGATTTTTGCTTTAACAAAAACACATTGTCCTTATTTTTCATCTGTAAAATACTATGTGCTAAACTAATTAAGTCTGCTTCTAACTTTTTGTGCATAAGTTGTACCTTGAAATTAAATTATACTGTTAATTATTTATAAATTTGTAAACGTTGAAAATTACAAAAATTTACAATATTATAACGCTTAAAATTACAAAATGTTTCTTGAAAATACAGTAAATCATACAGAACAATTTGGTTGGATAGAAGTCATCTGTGGTTCTATGTTTTCTGGAAAAACTGAGGAATTAATCAGGCGTTTAAAGCGTGCACAATTTGCAAAACAAAGTGTAGAAATTTTTAAACCTTCTGTAGATACACGTTATGATGATGAGGAAGTTGTATCTCATAATGATAGTAGAATTCGTTCAACTCCAGTTCCTATTGCTTCAAATATTCGGCTTTTAGCAACCAATGTAGATGTTGTTGGTATTGATGAAGCACAGTTTTTTGATGATGAAATTGTAGCTGTTTGTAACGATTTGGCTAACAGAGGAATTCGTGTAATTGTTGCTGGTTTAGATATGGATTTTAAAGGAAATCCTTTTGGACCAATGCCAGCTTTAATGGCAACTGCAGAATATGTTACTAAAGTGCATGCAGTTTGTACGCACACAGGTAATTTAGCTCATTATAGTTTTAGAAAAGCGCAAAATGATAAGTTAGTAATGTTGGGAGAAACTCAAGAATATGAACCTTTAAGCAGAGCTGCTTATTTTAAAGCGAATAAAAAAAAGCAGGAAGAAATTGCTTTGACAAAACAAAATATTGAATCTAAAATAATAGATTCTGAACCGAGTTCTGAAGTTCAGAAATAAAATTTAGAGGAAATTAAAAGTCATTTGGTATAAATAAACTAAAAGATACTGAACCAAGTTCAGCACAAGAATGAATAACCACGTAACTGTTTTAGAGATTGATGGAAATGCTTTAGAGCATAATTTAAATTACTTTAAACAAAAATTAAATCCTACAACCAAAATTTTAGCTGTTGTTAAAGCTTATGGGTATGGTTCTGATAGTGTTCAAGTAGCTTCTTTTTTGCAAGATAAAGTAGATTATTTTGCAGTTGCTTACACACATGAAGGCATTGCTTTACGTGAAGCTGATATTAAAACACCAATTCTAGTTTTGCATCCTCATATCCAGAATTTACAGGATATTGTAGATTATAGATTAGAACCAACTCTGTATAATTTTCAGATTTTTAATGCTTTTTTACAATTAGCAGATACAGCTCCTTTAATGAATTATCCTATTCATTTAAAATTCAACACAGGTTTAAACAGGTTGGGTTTCTGGCATACAGATATTCCTAAAATAATTTCAGAATTAAAAGAAACTGGTCATATTAAAGTACAATCTATTTTTTCTCATTTAGCTGCAAGCGAAGATTTGGAAGAACAAGAATTTACCATAAATCAGCTAAATAATTTTGCGTACGTTGCTCAACAATTCTATAAACATTTAAGCTACGAGCCAATGTTGCATATTTTAAACACTTCTGGTGTTGTAAATTACGCGCAAGCACAATTTGATATGGTTAGAATTGGTATTGGAATGTATGGTTTTGGAAATGACCCAAAAGAAACTGCTCAACTTAAAAACACGCACAATCTAAAATCGATTATTTCTCAAATTCATTTTATTGAACCAGGAGAAACAGTAGGTTATAACAGAGCATTTGTTGCAAAAAAAGCGAGTAAATCTGCTACAATTCCTGTTGGTCATGCAGATGGTTTATCTAGAAAATTAGGCAATAAAAAAGGCTATGTGCTCATCAACAATCAAAAAGCAAAAATTATTGGCAATGTTTGTATGGATATGATTATGGTTGATGTTACCAAAATTGATTGCAATGAAGGTGATGAAGTAATTGTTTTTAATAGTCAAGAAATGATACAGCATATTACAAAAGTTTCTGAAACAATTGTATATGAAACTTTAACTGGTATTTCACCACGTGTTAAAAAAATGTTAAAGACTTAATAAATTTTTAGTATTTTAGCAGTCTAACAATCAATTAAAAAAGAAATATAATGGGAATGCTTAAAGAGTTCAAAGACTTTGCAATGAAGGGAAACCTTATTGATATTGCAGTAGGTTTTGTTATGGGTGCTGCTTTTAAACAAGTAGTAACATCATTTACAGGAGGAATCGTTTCTCCTTTAATTGGCTTAATATTTCAAGCCGATTTAAAAAAATTAAAATGGATTGCTAAAGAAGGCACTTTAAATGATGCTGGAGAAATTGTAGGAGAAGTTGCTGTTTTATATGGTGATTTTTTAACAAACGTTATCGACTTTATAATTGTTGCTTTTGTAATGTTTATGCTTGTGAAAGGTATAAATGCTACTAAAAAGAAAGAAGAGCCAAAACCAGAAGCTCCAAAAGGTCCAACTCAAGAAGAATTGTTGGCACAAATTAGAGATTTATTAGCGAAGCAAAAATAAAAGTCTACTTTTAAAATATATTAAAATCCTGAGTTAACGCTCAGGATTTTTTTTGTTTTCAATCATAAAAATAAATATGAAATAATGATAATATTTACTGATGGTAAATTAATTGTAATGAACTTTTTTAACAAAACCGAAAATTAAATAAGGATTATTTAACTTCTTTATAAATTAGAGAAAATCTAGTTATTGTATCTTTGAATCTTATTAGAAACTGAGAATTATGCAAGAAAATAAGATATTGAATTACCTAAAAAATGTTTTAGAAAATATGCCAAAAGATTGGCTAAACTTAACAACACATAGATTAGATATATATAATGAAGAATTGGCTAAAACCGATTTTTTAAATCAATTTGAAGAATTATTTAAGGAAAATAATTCAGAAATTTCTGCGCTTACAAATTTACCAACAGCTTACGATTATATTCGTTTAGGACATCCTTTATCTTGTGTTTTAGAATGGGCAATTGCCAATTTAAATAACACAAAAGCTGAAAACGTAATTAGTTTTTCGTCTAAAACAACTCCTGTTTTAGCAATTTTAAGAACCAATTTACTAAAAAGTAAAAAAACTCAAATTTTATATACTGATGAACTCCCTAGTTTTTTTGATGCAAAAACAATCAGAGAAATTTATGGTTACAATTTTGAAATGCAAAAAATTGATGCTATAAATAGCGTTCCTAAATTTGATGGAAGTACTATTTTTATTTCATCAACAAAAAATATTTTTTCTTTTGATGATCAGAAAGCTATTGATTTCTTTATCAATTTAAATGCAGATTTAGGAAGTATTTTATGCATCAATGGAAAAGAAAACGAGCAATATATTTCTGACATTCAACATGTAAGAAGAAGAGAAACAATTGCAATGACGCCTTCTAATTCTTTGGTTGCTTTGCAATCTTTAGTAAATCATAATGCCATTGATACTCCAAAAATTGATGTTTCAAATAACAAAAAAATTGTACTAGAATCGATAAAAGAAATCACTGGAACAACTATAAATCCTTTGGTAGCTTCAAGTGGTTTATCCATTCAATATGCAATAATGATGGGTTTAATTCATGATGCACAAGAAAACTACCCAGAAAAAGCAATAAAATTTATTGTGCCACCAAATTGTTATGGAGGTACAAACGACCAAGCAAGACGTGTTGCTGATTGCCTTAAAAATGTGGAAATTGTAGATTTACCTGTTGATGGAAATAATGACATGGTGCAAAGTATTGAAACTGTTTTAACCAAAATAGCAACTGAAGATGCAGTCCCTTTTATTATTGCAGAGATACCAACAAATCCAAGAGTTGAAGTACCAAATTTGATCGATTTAAAAAACGTTTTAAGTAAAAAACGCATCACAAAAAATGGCGAAAAAGCCACAGAACCTGTTTTTATTTTAGACCAAACTTTTTGTCCAAATGTTCATTTTTTAGGTGAAGGTGAAATTTTATCTGAAGTTAAAACGATTTCTTATGCAAGTGGCTCTAAATTTCCAAGTGGTGGAAAATGTACTGCTGGTTATTGTGTTGGGAATGATAAAACCACAAGATTGATGGAAAAAATAGCCATTCATTTACAACTTTGTGATAATGAAGCTACCCATCATCAAATGGAAATATTAGCTGAACAATTACCTTCTATGAATCAAAGAATTGCAGACGCGTATAAAAATACACGTGAATTTGTAACCTTTATTCAAGAAAATTTACCAGAAGCAAAAATTAATTTTGTTTCAGAAGAATTGGCTAATCAGAGCTTTACACCTTCAGTTTTTTCTTTGGATTTACCAACAAAAGGAAATACAGATGCTGAAAGAGAAACGTATAAAAGAGCGTTGAACTTAAAGTTAATCAACTTAATGATTACCAAAATACCAAATGAAAGTAAGTTTTGTGTAAGTTATGGACAATTAAAAGGTTGTTACTGGACAATTCCTGCAACCTCAACTCAAGGAACCACAAAAGAAGGTGATAAAGATTATATTGTTAGAACTTCTGTTTCTGGTGATTTGGATTTAGAATTGCATAAACAAGTTTTCTTGGAGTTTGTAAATAGTATATAATTTTTATTCATCATTTCTTAAAAAAAACCAATTCAAAACACGTATTTAATTGGTTTTTAATTCCTTATGAAATATTTAAATATTTTTGATTATATTTAAGGATATTTAATTTGAAATTTTGAAGCCTAAATTTATTTCAATTT
>CAXBPL010000120.1:0-5545 GCA_963977615.1 uncultured Polaribacter sp.
ACAGTTGGCCAAAATTTATTATCAGCAATATATTCTAAAGGAAAAGCAGCTTGTTTTCTTGTGTATGGATAAATCCATTCATCAGCAGTTAGCATTTCTTGAGTATGAGGAGAATTTTTTAACGGATTATTTTCATTCTCAACAGTCGCATTTTTGATTTCTTCACGAATGGCAATCATAGCATCACAAAAACGATCTAATTCAGCTATAGATTCAGATTCTGTAGGCTCAATCATCATAGTTCCATTTACAGGAAACGAAACAGTTGGTGCATGAAAACCATAATCCATCAATCGTTTTGCAATATCCACAACTTCAATTCCGTTGTTTTTAAACTCTCTACAATCAATAATCATTTCGTGAGCTGCACGTCCTTTTTCTCCAGTATATAAGGTTTCATAATGTCCATTTAAACGCTCTTTAATATAGTTTGCGTTTAAAATTGCCATTTTAGTAGCATTTGTTAATCCTCTAAAACCTAACATTGTAATATATCCATAAGAAATTAAACATACTAAAGCAGAACCCCAAGGAGCTCCTGAAATAGCTGTAATTGCTTGTTTTCCTCCAATTTTTACAATAGGATTTGTAGGTAAAAAAGGCACTAATTGTGGAGCAACACATATTGGACCCACTCCAGGACCTCCTCCTCCATGAGGAATTGCAAATGTTTTGTGTAAGTTTAAATGACAAACGTCTGCACCAATGGTTGCAGGATTTGTTAACCCAACTTGTGCATTCATGTTGGCTCCATCCATATACACTTGGCCTCCATGCTTATGAATTATTTTTGTGATTTCTTGAATTTCACTTTCAAAAACGCCATGAGTTGATGGATAAGTAACCATTAATGCAGCTAAATTATCTGCATGTAATGCTGCTTTTTCACGCAAATCCTCAACATCAATATTTCCATTTTCGGCAGTTTTGGTCACAATTACTTTCATACCAGCCATTACAGCAGAAGCAGGATTTGTACCATGAGCAGAAGCAGGAATTAAACAAATATTTCTATGAGAATCGTTTCTTGATTGGTGATAAGCTCTAATAGTCATTAAACCAGCAAACTCTCCTTGTGCACCAGAATTTGGTTGTAAAGAAGTACCAGCAAAACCTGTAATAATATTTAATTGATGTTCTAATTTTTGTAAAACTTCTTGATACCCTTGTGCTTGATTTAAGGGCACAAAAGGATGAATATTTCCCCATTGAGGATTGCTTAAAGGCAACATTTCTGATGCTGCATTTAATTTCATAGTACAAGAACCCAAAGAAATCATAGAATGATTTAACGCTAAATCTTTGCGCTCTAATTTCTTTATATAACGCATCATCGCTGTTTCAGATTGATACGTATTAAAAATTTCGTTTTCTAAAAATGGTGTATTTCTTGCAACATTATCAGTAATTACTTCAAAATTTGAATGGAAAGGTTTTTCCGTTAAAATTTGAGAAAAACTTCCACTAAAATCATCATTTAAAGGATTTGGACGCGGTTTCAACTGACCAAAAATTGTAAACAGTTGCATTAAATCTTTCTCTGTAGTAGCTTCGTTAATAGAAACTGAAACCAAACTATCAGAAACATAATTAAAGTTTACTTTAAAAGATTCTGCAACAGGTTTTAATCTTAATGCATCAATTTCTACTAAAAGTGTATCAAAATAAGAAGAGTTTAATTGCTTAAAACCAGCTTTCTCTAAATAATCTGCTACTAATTTTGTTTTGTTATGCACAGAATCTGCAATAAACTGAATCCCTTTTTTTCCGTGAAAAACAGCATACATTCCAGCCATAACAGCTAATAAAACTTGTGCAGTACAAATGTTACTGGTTGCTCTTTCTCTTTTAATATGTTGTTCTCTGGTTTGCAATGCCATTCTTAAAGCACGCTTTCCATTCATGTCTTTAGTAACCCCAATAATTCTTCCAGGAATACTTCTTTTATATTCGTCTTTAGTAGCAAAAAATGCTGCATGAGGACCTCCATATCCTAAAGGAATTCCAAAACGTTGTGTAGTACCAACTACCACAGAAGCTCCAAATTCTCCTGGTGCTTTTAATTTTACAAGTGATAAAATATCTGCAGCAACTGCTACTTTAATATCATTTTCGGTTGCTTTTGCTACAAAGTTTTCATAATCAAAAATTTGACCTAATTTACCTGGATATTGTAAAATAGCGCCAAAAAAATCATCGCCAAAATCAAAATCTTCATGACTTCCAATCACTAATTCAATCCCAATTGGTGTAGAACGTGTTTGTAAAATCGATAAGGTTTGTGGCAAAATTTCATCAGAAACAAAAAACTTATTGGCACCAGATTTTTTCTTTGAACGTTCTCTAACATCAAACAATAAAGCCATAGCTTCAGCAGCAGCAGTACTTTCATCTAATAAAGATGCGTTTGCTAGTTCCATTCCTGTTAAATCGCAAATCATCGTTTGGAAATTTAACAATGCCTCTAAACGTCCTTGTGCAATTTCTGCTTGGTAAGGAGTGTAAGCTGTATACCAACCTGGGTTTTCTAAAATATTACGTTGAATTACACTTGGTACAATTGCCTCATGATACCCCAAACCAATATAACTTTTAAAAACTTTATTTTTATTAGCTAGCTCATTAATATGTTGCAAATATTCATATTCACTCATTGCAGGAGCCAAATCTAAATCTGTTTTTAAACGGATATTATTTGGTACAGTTTCATTAATTAATTGCTCTAAACTATCTGCTTTAATAGTTTGTAACATTTTTTCTTGCTCCTTTTTATTTGGGCCAATATGTCTTAACTGAAACGAATTTGTATTCATTAAATAAAGTTTTAAATAATTATAATTCAATCGATTTCGGTTTTAAAATTCCTTTTAGAATCTACCGAAATTTAATTTTGCAAAAATAGACATTCTTTGTCTTAAAATTTGCCTAAAAAGGGTGTGTTGTAGATTTAATTATTAACTAAATGGAATAATTATAAACAAAAAGTTATTTTTGTTCGATGAAGTTTTTAAAAGTGGTTTTTAATTTTTATATCAATGCAAGTATTCATGTAGCCTTGGCTGTTTTTGCTTTTTTAAAAATTACAGAAACTCATTTTAATTTACCAAGTAATACCAACCTGAATTTTTTCATCTTTTTTGGAACAATCACAGGTTATAACTTTGTAAAATATGCTGGAGTTGCAAAACTGCATCACAAAAGTTTAACAGATAGCTTAAAAATAATTCAAGTTTTTTCGTTTTTGTGTTTTTTAGCCATGTGTTATTTCGGATTTCAAATTCCTTTAAAAACACTCTATTATACCATTCCTTTTTCAATCATAACTTTTTTATATGCTGTTCCATTTTTAAGTGGGTTCGAAAAAACATTAAGAGAAGTAGGCTACTTGAAAATTATTATTGTGGCTATAGTTTGGGCAGGTTTTACGGTTTTAATTCCTTTGGTAGATGCTGATCAACAAATTACTTTGAAGGCTGTTTTGTTAACCCTACAACGTTTTTTAATTGTGATCGTTTTAATTTTACCTTTTGAAATTAGAGATGTAAAATTCGATGCGATTTCTCTGCAAACAATCCCTAAGCAAATAGGGGTGGCAAAAACTAAAAAATTGGGCTTAACATTGTTAGTACTTGCTTTGGTTTTAGAGCATTTATCATCAGAAACAAATCTTTTAATTATGCCTTTTATGGGTTTCTTCTTTATGTTGATATTATTATTGATGAGAGCCGAAATCAATCAATCTAAATATTACAGTTCATTTTGGGTAGAAGCTTTGCCTATAGTTTGGTGGTTCATTATTTTAGGATTTGATAATATTTAACAGCAATCAACTACATTATTATAATCTTTTTAAATAAAGCTATCAAATTAAATTGATATGATAAAACTGAAGACAAACTTCTTAAATCCCTTCTATATTTGTAGCTTTACAGACTTAAATTCAACCAAGAATTATAGCAATGATTACTACAAAAAGAAATTATGTTTTCGATTTTGATAGCACTTTAACAAGAGTAGAGGCTTTAGATGTTTTAGCAGAAATTACACTAAAAAACAATCCTAAAAAAGAGGAAATTATTCAAGAAATCATCGACATTACTAATTTAGGAATTGATGGCGAAATCTCTTTTACAGAATCTTTAGAAAGAAGAATTAAACTTCTAAATGCAAACAAAGCTGATCTAGCAAAATTAGTATCAGACTTAAAAAAGCAAGTGTCATCATCCATAGAAAGAAATAAAGAATTTTTTCAAAATTATGCAGATGATATTTATGTAATTTCCTGTGGATTTAAAGAATTTATAGACCCAATTGTTAAGGAATATAATATTCCTTCAGAAAGAGTCTATGCAAATACATTTGAGTTTGCAGCAGATGGAGAAATTATTGGTTTTGATGCTAAGAATCCATTATCTCAACACAATGGAAAAATCAAGTGTTTAAAAGACATGCATCTTGATGGAGAAATACAAGTAATTGGCGATGGTTATAGCGATTATGTAACTCGTGAAGCAGGTGTTGCAGACAAGTTTTTTGCGTATACAGAAAATGTTTCCAGAAATAAAACAACAGAAAACGCAGACCATATTACCCCAAATTTAGACGAATTTTTATACATAAACGATTTGACAAGAAATATCTCTTATCCGAAAAATAGAATTAAAATATTATTATTAGAAAACGTACATCCAGATGCTTTTAAAAAGTTGTCTACAGATGGTTTTTCTGTAGAAACGGTTTCTAAAAGTTTGTCTGAAGACGAATTAATAGAAAAAATAAAAGATGTACATGTTTTAGGAATTCGTTCTAAAACAAATGTTACCAGAAAAGTGGTGGAAGCTGCAGAAAGATTAATGGTGGTTAGTGCATTTTGTATTGGTACCAAACAAATCGATTTAGAAGCGTGTAAAGAAAATGGTGTTGTTGTATTTAATGCACCTTATAGCAATACACGTTCTGTGGTTGAATTAGCAATTGGCGAAATTATTATGTTAATGCGTTCTGTTTTTCAAAGAAGTACAGAAATTCATAATGGTCAGTGGCAAAAAACAGCTGATGGTTCTAGAGAAGTTCGTGGTAAAAAACTAGGAATTATTGGCTATGGAAATATTGGTTCGCAACTTTCTATTTTAGCTGAAGCTTTAGGGATGGATGTATATTATTATGATGTTGAAGATAAATTAGCTTTAGGAAACGCAACAAGAGTTCATAAATTAGAAGATTTATTGGCAATTTCTGATGTGGTTACTTTACATATTGATGACAATGCCGATAATAAAAACTTTTTAGGTGAAAAGGAAATTTCGCAAATGAAAGATGGTGCACATTTAGTGAATCTTTCTAGAGGATTTATTGTTGATATTCCTGCTTTAGTTGCTGCTTTAAAAAGTGGAAAGTTAGCAGGTGCTGCTGTAGATGTATATCCTGAAGAACCAAGAAAAAATGGTGAATTCTATACAGAATTACAAGGCTTAGATAATGTTATTTTAACACCTCATGTTGGTGGAAGTACTGAAGAAGCTCAAAGAGATATTGCAGATTTTGT
>CAXBPL010000121.1:0-5539 GCA_963977615.1 uncultured Polaribacter sp.
TATTACTCATTCCTTTTAAAGCAGCTTTTACTGCTTCACTCATAAATTCTGTGTGATTCATACTTTTAGTATTCAGTTTTCAGTAACAGTTAACAGTGGAGTATTCAAAAACCACCTGAATTTCTGCAAACTTGTTTAATTTTTAATAAAGATTCAGATTTAAAAACCTTTAAATTATTTGAATTGTTTTTTGTTTACTTTTAAATTAAAGTATAATCTTTAATCGATAATTGCATACTGCAACTGCTAACTGAAGATTATTTTAAACCTCCTGTCATTTCTTCTGGTTTTACCCAAGCATCATATTCTTCTGGAGTTACATATCCTAAACGTACAGCTTCAACTTTTAAAGTTGTTCCATTTTCATGTGCTGTGTTTGCAATTTCTGCAGCTTTATAATAACCAATTTTTGTATTTAAAGCAGTAACCAACATTAAAGAATTGTTTACTAATTCTGTAATTCTTGTTCTATTTGGTTCAATACCAGCAGCACAATTTTCATCAAAAGATCTACAAGCATCACCAATTAATTGAGCAGATTGTAAAACGTTAGCAGCCATCATTGGTTTAAAAACGTTTAATTCATAATGTCCTTGAGTACCACCAACTGTTACAGCAACATCATTACCCATAACTTGCGCACAAACCATTGTAATTGCTTCTGCTTGAGTAGGATTTACTTTTCCTGGCATAATTGAAGAACCAGGTTCGTTTGCAGGAATTATGATTTCTCCAATTCCAGATCTTGGTCCAGAAGCCATCATTCTAATATCGTTTGCAATTTTATTTAAAGAAACTGCGATTTGTTTTAAAGCTCCATGCGTTTCTACTAAAGCATCATGAGCAGCTAAAGCTTCAAATTTATTCTCAGCTGTAATAAATGGCATTCCTGTAAATTCTGCAATGTATTTAGCGACTAAAACATCATATCCTTTTGGAGTGTTTAAACCTGTACCAACTGCAGTTCCTCCTAAAGCTAATTGACTTAAATGTTCTAAAGTGTTATTTAATGCTTTTAAACCGAAGTTTAATTGCGCAACATAACCAGAAAATTCTTGACCTAAGGTTAGGGGAGTAGCATCCATTAAATGCGTACGTCCAATTTTTACAACGTCAGAAAAGGCTTCCGATTTTGCTTTTAAAGTATCTCTTAATTGTGTAATTCCAGGAATGGTGTTTTCTACAATTTTCTTGTAAGCAGCAATATGCATACCTGTTGGAAACGTATCGTTAGAAGATTGTGATTTGTTTACATCATCATTTGGTTGAATAGTTTTATCACCTTCACCAATTGTTTTTCCAGCAATTTCATGAGCTCTGTTTGCAATCACTTCATTTACGTTCATGTTAGATTGCGTTCCTGAACCTGTTTGCCAAATTACTAAAGGAAATTGATCATCATGTTTGCCTGCTAAAATTTCTTCACAAACTTGTGCAATTAAATCTCTTTTTTCTGATGCTAAAACACCCAATTCACAATTTGTAAATGCTGCTGCTTTTTTTAGATATGCAAAACCGTATACAATTTCTAAAGGCATAGAACCTGCTGCACCAATTTTAAAGTTATTTCTAGAACGTTCTGTTTGTGCTCCCCAATATTTATCTGCTGGCACATTTACGTTACCCATTGTGTCTTTTTCTACTCTGTATTTCGTCATTTTTGGATGTTTTAATAAAAGAACAAATTTACATAATCTAAAATGATTACAGATAAACAGTTTTGTAGAAATCGTGTTAAAAGTTTTTTTGATTTATTCGTAGAATTTGAAAATATATCTTATTTTTGTGACATAATTTTTACAAATATTCAACAATGTTAGATTTTTCTCAATTTTCAGGATTAGTTTTATTCATGTTTATTTTTACAGCTGGTTTTTGGTTGTTAATATTCTTATTAACTTTTGTAGTTCCTTATTGGATAGGAGGAACAATTTGGGAAAATTTCAAATTAAAAAGAGAAGCAAAAGAAGCTGCTGAAGGAAAGTAGTTTTTTAAAATATATTTTATATAAAACTCATTCAAGAAATTGAATGAGTTTTTTTGTTGATTTTACTTTTTTTGGCAGTAAGATTGCCACAGTTTTGGAAAATGTAAACTTTATAAAGAGGTTACTAAAAGATTAATCATTTTATAAAACACAAAAAACTCGTTCAAAAGTTGAACGAGTTTTTTTAATAGGTTTGAGTAAGTGCGTTAAGGATTGAAACACTTGTTTAAGCTCTTTTTGAGATCCTGAAATAAATTCAGGACAAGAAAAAGCGAGTGTTGAAAGCCTGTTAAAACGCCCAAATACTATCCTTCAAAATCTTCTCCACCACCATTATCTTCTCTGTTATCTCTATTTGTTTTTTTCTTTTGATTAAAACGATATACTAAACTAACCGTAAATTGAGGTTCTCTCCATTGAAATTCTGAATACTGATCTAAAAAACCTGGTAAACTTGTAGTTCTTTGGCTAATTCTACTGTTAAAAACGTCACTAAAGTTTACACTTATAGATGCTTTTTCTTTTAGTATATCTTTACTTGCAGCAAGATTCATACTAAAAACACCTTTGCTTTCTGTTTGTGCATTTCTATTTGGACCTCTATAATTTGAGTTAACTTGTAAGTCGATTTTAGATGGTAAAGTTATCTTTTGATTTAATCTTATAAAAAATGCAGTGTTTTCGAAGTCGAAATTTTGTGAAACATTTGTTGTAGGATTTAAGTAATCCCCATCTGTTTTTACATTGTATAAATTAAAATCACTATTAATATTCCAAACTTTAAATGGTCTGTAGTTTAAAGTGAATTCAAAACCATATCTTTCTTGAGTTGATAAATTAACAGGAAATCTTCTTGTTATTGGATCTCCATTATCAGTAATTTCTCCTGTATCTTCTTGAATATTCTCCCAATTATCATTACTTATATTATAATAGATAGAAGTACTTAAGGTTAATTTATCCCAACGTTTTAAATATCCTAAATCTAATGCATCTGTAATTACAGGGTTTAAATTTACGTTACCACTATAAATATTACTTTCACTAGATCTACTAGGAAAAGGATTTAAACTTCTTCCTCTTGGTCTTCTAATACTTCTGTTATATCCTAAAGTAAAACTATCTCCACCTTCTAATTCGTAACCAAGATTTATAGTAGGAAATAAGTTTCCATATGATCTCTCATCATTTGTAGTAGATGTTTGTTGCGCGATTTCGATAGTTGTATACTCGTAACGCAAACCTGCTAAAAGTGAAATTTTATTAAATTTTTGACCATATTGAAAGTAAGCTGCATTTACAAATTCTTCATAATTAAAAGAGTTGTTTAAACCAACATCTGGTATTAAGGCTCCATTCGGAAAATCTTGTCTTTCTGCTAAATAAAAACTATTAAAAATGTCTCTATAATTACCTCTATAACCAGCTTCAAATTGAATGTCTTCTCCAACAGGATGTACATAATCTATCTGTAATAAGCCACTATTTTCATTTTGATCTTCGATAACTAATTCTAAATCGTTTAAAAGATTTGCTTGTGTATCTATTTCTGTAATATTATTTAATTTATCTTCTTCTTCTGTAGAATATTGTAAGTTGATAGATAATTTCTTTCCAGAATCATTAAAATTATTTACATAATCTAAGGTATATTGAACTCTTTGCTCATCTTCTCCTTCACCTTCTGTTCTAAATGTAGCTTCATTAATACCTCCTTGAGCATTAAATCTTTGAATGTTGTTTGAGTTTACATCATCATCATTTCCTTTACTGTAAACTATATTTCCAATAATACTTGAGTTATCATTTATGTAATATTCTGCACCAAAACTTGTAAAAATAGATCTTCCTAATCTGTCAAAATTTCTTTGTTCTACAACTTTAGCATTTTGTGCAGAAGAAGAAAGATAGTCAGAATCTGAAAATGCGTTTCCTGGAGTTTCATTATAACGAAAACCAGTATTTGTAAAAACATTCCATTTTTCTGTTCTCCAGTTTGCGTTAAAAGCAGTACCAACTCTTGCAGGATAGCCCAAATCTAATTGTAAAGAACCATTAAAACCTGTTAATTTATTTTTTCTAAGAATGATGTTTAAAATTCCAGCTGTTCCTTCAGCATCATATCTTGCAGATGGAGAAGTAATAACTTCAATTTTTTCAATGGCTTCTGCAGGAATTTGTCTTAGAGCTTCTGCACCATTCATACCTACTAAAGCACTTGGTCTTCCATCAATTAAAATGGTTACGTTTTCATTTCCACGTAAACTAACTGCTCCTTCAACATCTACTTGAACAGAAGGTACGTTTCCTAAAACGTCACTTGCATTACCACCTCTTATCGATAAATCTTTACCGATATTAAATATTTTTTTATCTAAACGAATATCAACAGTTGTTTTTTCTGCGATAATTACAATTTCATCTAAAGATGCAGAATCTTCAGATAATTTTATGGTTCCTAAATCTAGATTGCTAGAAATGTTTTGTTTAGGATATTTTTTTGAATTGAAAGAAATATACTCTACACTAATTTCATAATTTCCTGTAGGAGTTTTAATATCAAATTTACCTTCCATGTTTGTAATTCCACCAGAAATTTTTTGAGTATCTGTGTTTTTTAACACAATAGTTGCATACTCTAAAGGTTGGTTTGAATTTGAATCTATTACTTTTCCTGTAATAGAAACTTCTTTTACTGGCATTGCCATTTGAGAAAATAAAACGGATGCCGAAAATAGGCAGAAAATAAAAAGAGATATTTGTTTAGTCAAAACTTTTGAATTTAAGATTTATTTTAAGACCACAAATATCCTTTTTAGTTTAGTCTAAATAAGTTAAAAATTAGTTAAACAAAATTTTATTTAGTCATTAAAAGTAATTCTAAAATATTTTCTGGAGGTCTGCCAATAACAGCTTTATTTTTGTTGATGACAATAGGTCTTTCTATCAATTTAGGATTTTGAACCATTGCTTTGATGATGTCTGAATCTGAAAGTTCTTTACCTTTATATTCTTCTTTCCAGATTTTCTCTGTTTTTCTGACTAATTGAATAGGCGAAATTCCTAACATTGTTATAATTTCTGTAAGTTCTTTTTCTGATGGAACATCCTCTAAATATTTTACGATTTCAAATTCCTTTCCTGAATTTTCTAAAATAGCTAAACCTTCTCTAGATTTACTACATCTTGGATTGTGATAAATTTGAAGCCCTCTTTCTCCCAAAGGGAGTAAATTGTTTATTGTAGTCATGGCTTTTTTGTGTTTTATGAATTGTTTATTTCAGTTAGGTTTTTAATAATGTAATTATTTTTTAATTGTAAGGTAGTTTGCAAACAGGTTTAGCCCTGATTGAAATGGCATCCTTTTTTTATTTTTCTTAAAAAAAGATATAATGGAAAGCAGGAAATGGCTTCAAATTATTATTTGAAAAAAATCCCATAAGAGTATTTCTTCACAAGAGTATTTCTTCCCTTTGGGAAGATTAAGATGGGCCACTTTTCTGCCCATTCAACATTAAATATGCTTTTAAAAACGGATTGATATCTCCATTC
>CAXBPL010000122.1:0-5533 GCA_963977615.1 uncultured Polaribacter sp.
TGGGAATTATTGAGGATAAAAAAGAAGAATAATCCTATTTTATCCTGCAAGGTTTCTAAAACCTTGTTGGTATAATTTTGAATTCTATTAACTTAGTCTTATCAACTTTATAATACCTACAAGGTCAAAAAAAGACCTTGCAGGATAAATTGTTATCAGAAACTTATTTAGTTATTGATCATCTTCCTCTTTGTATTCATAATACAAAAAGTCGTTATAAGGAAAACGTTGAATGTGAATTTTCTTAACTTCTTCGTATGTTTTTTCTTTAAAATCTTCTAAATTCTCTTTGTTTAAGGCAGATATAAAGATAGAATCTACCTCATAATCGTTCATCCAAGTTTTTTCCCAATCTTGTAAAGTGTAGTGTTCTTTTCCTTTTTCAGTAATTAAATCGTCTTCATCAATTGTTTCATGCTCATAAGCATCAATCTTATTAAAAACCATTACTGTTGGCTTGTCTCCACACTTAATATCACTTAAAACTGAATTAACAGAGGCTATATGATCTTCAAAATTTGGATGAGAAATATCCACCACATGTAACAACAAATCTGCTTCGCGAACCTCATCTAAGGTAGATTTAAAAGATTCTACCAATTGTGTTGGTAGTTTTCTAATAAACCCAACAGTATCCGTCATTAAAAAAGGAATGTTTTTAATCACAACTTTACGAACTGTAGTATCTAAAGTTGCAAAAAGTTTGTCTTCTGCAAAAACATCACTTTTACTAATTACATTCATTAAGGTAGATTTCCCAACGTTTGTATAACCAACCAAAGCAACTCTTACCATTTGCCCACGGTTTTTACGTTGTGTAGCCATTTGTTTATCAATTTTAGCTAATTTGTTTTTAAGCAAAACAATTCTATCGTTGATAATTCGTCTATCAGTTTCAATTTCAGTTTCTCCAGGTCCACGCATTCCAATTCCCCCTTTTTGTTTATCAAGGTGAGTCCATAGTCGTGTTAAACGTGGCAATAAATATTGATGTTGAGCCAATTCTACTTGAGTTCTTGCTGAACTTGATTGTGCTCTTTGTGCAAAAATATCGAGTATTAAGTTAGTCCTATCTAAAATTTTACAATCTAAAATCTTTTCGATATTTCTTAATTGTGCTGGCGATAATTCGTCATCAAAAATTGCGGTTCCAATATTATGTGAGTCTATATAAGCCTTTACATCTTCTAGTTTACCTGTTCCTAAAAATGTTTTAGGATGTGGTTTGTCTAATTTTTGCACAAAGCGTTCTACAACAACTCCTCCAGCAGTTGCTGTTAAAAACTCTAATTCGTCTAAATATTCAGTAGATTTAGTTTCGTCTTGTTTTTGTGTAATTACACCAATTAAAACGGCTTTCTCTGATGTTGCTTCTTTTTGTTCTATCATAGACTACAAAGATAAAAAGAAAGTTGGCACCAAAAGCAAATTTGATCCCAACTAAATTAATCATTAAAAATTATTGAATGAAAACTGTACATAAAATCTACGTTCGCAGTTTTTATGGCGTTTTTATGAATTCCATTTTTTAAAAACTATGATGCATGCTAAATTGTAATTGAGCTTTACTCCAAGCATCTGTAGCTTGATTCATCCAACCCATTTGAAATCTTATATTTGAATTTAAAACATAACCTAAACCCAAATAAGTTCTGTTTCTATCAAACAACTCAACATTGTTATTATCGCCAATATTTCTTTCGCCATTCATAAAAAGTTCATTGTAAAACGCCCCATAAATTGTTTTTGATTCTGATAAACTTTTGCTATTAAAAGGCACATTTATAAATAAATTATATCTGTAACGTGTTCTAAAATCTTGATTTTCCACAAAACGTTGTTCAGATCTAAAACGATGAGTTATAAAAAAACGACTTCCAATTTTTTGAGGTAATAATGCTTCTTGATAAATTCTATTTTCGTTTGATGTATCATCTGAATCCCCAAAAGCACCTGATGTAATATTTGCAGCACCCAATGTAAACATAATACCTGCATCTTTTGGCGTAAATGTGAAGCCAGATCTTAATAAAAGTTGCTCTGTATCTCCTAAAAATTGCCAATCTCTGTATTGAATATCACCCTGAATACCAAATTGAGAATTTTTAAATTGATGGTTGTAAAAATACATGTACCAAGCTCCTGTTTGGTTTTCGTCTACTTGTGCTTTTAAGCTAGAAATCGATAAAAATGCAATCGTAAAAAATAGTAAATACTTCATTCAAATTTTATTTATTACAAATATAAAAGTATTACTATCGTAAAAGAAAGCATACTCTCTATTTAACGTTAATTTATGAATTTATATTTGAAAAATTAGTGCAAAAAAAAATCCTCAATATACATTGAAGATTTTCTTAATTAATTCAAATTTTAACATTACGCCTTCTTTTTCATAGAGTTTTTATTAAAATGATATTTTTACAGGCACAAATTTATTAACATCTAATTAATTTGAAGTTACTTGAATGTTAACAGAACAAAAATTTTAAGTTATGTAATTACATTAGTATTTACCTACTTTTACAAAAAACAAATCATATGTTCCCTTCTTTAAAATCAACAAAACAGCAAGATAATATTACTACTATTGCATTTTATAATGTAGAAAATTTATTTGATACTGTTGATGATCCTGCAACTGCAGATGATGATTTTACACCAAAAGGAAAACTAAATTGGACTTTAAAACGCTATAAAGTTAAAGTTAGAAAATTGGGTTCTGTAATTTCTCAATTGGGTTTAAATAGGTCTACTAAAGTTCCTGTAATTGTTGGTTTGGTAGAAGTTGAAAATGCTAGTGTTGTTTCTGATTTGGCAAATTCATCATACTTAAAAAAACATCATTATGGATATGTACATCATGATTCTCCAGATGAACGTGGAATTGATGTGGCTCTTTTATATAGCAAAGTAGCTTTTGAATTATTCGACTCTTCCACCTATCCTGTGTTTTTAGAAAACGAAAAAGGTGAAAGAGATTATACAAGAGATATTTTAAAAGTTAGCGGAAAATTACATGGAGAATTGGTGCATATTTTAGTAAATCATTGGCCCTCTAGAAGAGAAGGAACAGCAATAAGTGAGCCTAAAAGAATTGCAACTGCAACAACTGTTAGAACAATTATTGATACAATCAACCAAAAAGAAATGAACCCAAAAATTATTTTAATGGGCGATTTTAATGATGATCCTACTAGTAAAAGTGTAAAAGAATTTTTGGTAAAAGATGATTTTTTTAATCCTATGGAAAGCTTGGTTGATAAAGATAAAATAGGAACATCTACCTATAATAAAAAATGGAACTTTTTTGACCAAATTATGCTTTCTAAAAACTTTTTAGATGAAAATAATGAGGAATTATCTTTTAAACATGCAGAAGTTTTTAATAAAAAATGGTCACGAGTTTTTAAAGGTAAATTAAAAGGAAGTCCTTTTAGAACCTATATTGGTCCTTGGTATCAAGGAGGTTTTTCTGACCATTTTCCTGTATATGTATTTTTGAAGAAAAAGAATTAACTACTTCTTTTTTCCTTGTTGATTAAAAGCTTGTCTTAATTTTTCATCATTTAAAATATATTTTTGATATTTCCCATCTCTGTATCTGTAATAAATAAAGAATGGCATAAACAAAAACGAAAAGTAAAACACGCCTAAACCCATCACAATTTTTGCTTTTTCATGATCTTGATTTAGTAAATAGATACCAATAATCATCCAAACTAAAAAGACAACCAACATTATTTTTAACGCTATTTTCATGCTGTAAATTTACAAAAGTTATATCTTTAAAAAATATAAATAATTAATTATGTCTCCTCGAGCGCAGTCGAGAGGTTATTTATTTTACTAATAATAGGTTTCGACTGCGCTCAACCTGACAGATAAATTTAACATGAAATCAATTTCTGTATTATTGATTTGCTTGCTCTTATTTTCTTGCAATCAACCTACAAAAAAACCAACTATGAATAAAAAAATAGTGATTGCTCACAGAGGAGCTTCTGCCTATTTGCCTGAACATACCATAGAAGCAAAAGCGATGGCACATGCAATGAATGTAGATTTTATTGAGCAAGATTTAGTGTTGAGTAAAGATGATGTGCCAATTGTTATTCATGATATTTATTTGGATGATGTTACTGATGTTGCCACTAAATTCCCAACTAGAAAAAGAGAAGACAATCGTTATTATGTCATCGATTTTACCTTTGATGAACTAAAAACGCTTCAAGTTTCAGAACGTTTTAATCCAGAAACAGGTGAGCAATTTTACCCAAATAGGTTCCCAAAAGGAAAAGGAAATTTTAAACTGCATTCTCTACAAGAAGAAATTGAATTGATTCAAGGTTTAAATGCATCAACTAAAAAAAACATTGGAATTTATCCAGAAATTAAAGCGCCAGAATTTCATCAACTAGAAGGAAAAAAACTCACAGAAATTGTTTTAAAAGTACTTGCTGATTATGGCTACAAAACCAAAAAAGACAATTGTATTTTACAGTGTTTTGACGCCAAAGAATTAGAGAGAATCAGAAAAGAATTAAAATCGGATTTGTTTTTAGTACAGTTGATGGAATTTGAAGAAGAAACAAAACAATTAGAACATTTTGCAAGTTATGCTGATGGAATTGGTCCTTGGTACAAACAAATTTTAAGCGATAAAATTGACGGTAAATTCACCTTTACTTCTTTAGTTACTGATGCTCATCAATTAGGTTTAAAAGTGCATCCTTATACGTTTAGAGCAGATCAATTAGCAGAATTTGCAACGTTTTCAGAAATGATGCAAACCCTTTTAATCGATGCAAATGTAGATGGTGCTTTTACAGATTTTCCAGATTTAGTTGTTGCATTTATAAACGAAAAACAACCTTAAATTCCTATTATTTCTCTAAAATTAAAGTCCATTTGTTGTGGCAGCAAATATTAGAACAACAAAAAAAACAGTTATTAATAAAGAGATTACTAAAGGTTTGGTAACAGATTTTTTTTCATGCTGTAAATCTTTACCCAAATACTTATTCCAAAAATACTCGACTAAAATTGCATAGCCAATAAAATTAAAAATTAAGGTAATAAAGTATATTTTAGGCAATACTTCTAAAAGAGTATAAGATAAAACTATGTACAAAATCCCAAAAATAAGTACTTGAGTTCTTGCTTTGTGCTTGTTCATCACCTTTAAATTATACATCATCAAAACAACCCCAAATATTGTACTAAAAAAAAGGGTAAATCCTAAAATTGCCATTTTAGAATATAAAGTTGGTTGCTCAAAATCCTCAAAAGGGTTTTCTGTATTTAAAACAGTTTTCTCTATTTCCTCATTTTGAGTTGGAGATTCATTTTTAGGAATTTCAGCAAATTCAGGAAAATCAATTTCACCTTGCTCAATTAAACTCCTGTCTTCTAATTCCCAAACAACAGCTTGCAAAGCTTCTGGAGTATAATTACCTTTATTTTCTATAATATGTGCTAACTCTGAGTTAGATTTATTGCGCATATTTTTAGTAAAACTATTTTCTCTCAT
>CAXBPL010000123.1:0-5477 GCA_963977615.1 uncultured Polaribacter sp.
TCATAATAATATAATTGGTTAACCAATTTAGGTTTTCAAATATACATTATTTATAGCAAGAATTATAAACACTAAAAAAAAGAAGATTTATAAATAAAATTTCAAATAGCTAGTAATATCTCTCTCAAGATTTCAAGCAACCAATAAATTAGTCGTTTTAGTAAAAAATAAACAACAATTATTTTAACCTAAAAATATGTAGAATTACCCTAAAACTACCTCTTAAAAATTGGAATCATCTTACTTTAAAAAAAATTATAACCTAAATAACTGATAATCAATATAATTAAAACCACTCTTAAAATTTTGTTAATTTAAATATAATTGTATATTTGGAGAACCAATCTGGTTAACCAATCTGGAAAACCAAAAACCCGTTTAAATAAAAATTATGTTAAAAAACAAATTCATTAAACAAATTAGTACATGCTTATTTTTATTAGCATCTCTTTTTGCTTATTCTCAACAAAAAATTACTGGAGTAGTAAAAGACAATACTGGAGGTATACCAGAGGTCACTGTTCAAGTTAAAGGAACAAATATAGGAACAACATCCGATTTTGATGGTAATTATACAATTACAACTAAAAAAGCAGATGATATTTTAATTTTTAGTTATTTAGGATTTAAAACTCAAGAAATAGCTGTTAATGGCCAATCTATTATAAATGTAACTCTAATAGAAGATGCAAGTCAATTAGAAGAAATTGTTGTTGTTGGTTATGGTACTCGTAAAAAATCACATCTTACAGGAGCTATCGCAAAAATTGAAGGTAGTGCACTTGCTGCTATTCAAGCTGCTAGAGTTGATGAAGCTTTAGCAGGAAAATTACCAGGAGTTTTAATTCAGAATCAAGATGGTTCTCCAGGTGCTGCACCTAAAATTCAAATTAGAGCTGCTTCCTCGATATCAGGAGCATCAAATCCTTTAATTGTTGTAGATGGTTTTCCTATATCTGGAGGTATTGAAACTGTTAACTCTAATGATATTCAAAGTTTAGAAGTATTAAAAGATGCTGCTTCTGCTGCTATTTATGGATCTAGAGGAGCAAATGGTGTTATTTTAATAACTACTAAAAAAGGAAAATCTGGTAAAGCAAAATTTAGTTATAATACATTTGTAAGTATTTCAAGTAAATACAGAGATAATATTCTTAAATCAGGTCAAGAATGGGCTGCACACTCAAGAGCAGAAATTGCTGCTGGTAATTGGGATCTTAGTCAAATTGATCCAGCTTTTGTAGAGTATAGATTATCAGCTTACGAAAACTCTCCAGGTTCTATAAGTCCAGAAGATTGGCTTTTTCAAAATGGTACAACTACAAGTCATAATTTTAGCGTTAGTGGAGGTTCAGAAGATGTAAGTGTTTTTGCATCTGTAGGTTATCAAAATGCAGAAGGTGTTGTAATTACACAAGGATTTGAAAGATTAAACGCACGTTTAAATGTTGATGCTAAATTAGGCGATAAATTTAAGGCAGGAATAAGCTTTAATGGTTTTACATCTGATAGAGATATTTTAGGACATGACATGAGAGATTTATTAAGAGCTACACCTGTATCTCCAATATATCACACTGCTGAATCAATAGCTTTTGTGCAAGGATTAGATGCACAAGCACAGGCATTAGGTCTTGCTGCTTTTGATAATGGTTATAGAGGTTCTGGTTACGAAGCAAATAGTATTTATACTTTAGAGCCTGGTATGGCTGCACAAGATTGGCATTATGGTAGAGCTAATAATGGTATTGGTGGTTCTGGAGATGCTGGTCCTGCTGCAAAATTAGATAATACTGAACGTTATGAAAAAACATTTTTCGGAAACGTAAGTTCTTATTTAGAATATCAAATTATTGACGGTTTAAATGTTAAAACTGTTTTAGGAGGAGATTACAGAGACACACAATACTATGAGCATAGATTACTTGGTTTTGATTCTAGAGCTAGAAGTTCTCAAACATATATGGATCAAACAGATTTAAAAGTAACTACTGTTTTAAGTGAATCTACTTTAAATTATTCTAAAATAATTGGGAAACATGAAATAGCTGCTGTTGCTGGTGTAGAATTTCAACAAACTTCATTTAGTGGAACTCGTTTAGATGGCTCAAATGTGCCAGATAATGCGATCCTAAATTACAATCTTTTTAATCCTGCAGATATTCAGGTAACTGAAAGAGATGAAAAAAGAGTTAGAGAAAGTGTTTTTGGAAGAGTTAATTATGCTTATGATGATAAATATTTAGTATCGGTTTCTGTAAGAAGAGATGGTGATTCTAGATTTGGTGCAAACAAAAAATATGCAACGTTCCCAGCAGTATCTTTAGGTTGGAATGTTCATAAAGAATCATTTTTAACAGATAATGATGTATTAAGTAAATTAAAATTAAGATTCAGTAAAGGTTCTTTAGGAACAACATCTTTCTTAGGTTCTTATGATGCTTTGAGTTTATTAGATCCTTCACCAACAATAAATGGAACAGGTTTTTTAATACCAAATAATGTAGCAAACCCAGATTTAACTTGGCAAACAAATACAGAAACAAACTTTGGTATCGATTTTGGATTTTTCAACAATCGCCTTACGTTAGGAGTAGATTATTATACATCTGATATTGAAGATATCTTAATTAATCAAAGTGTTTCAGAAGTATTAGGAACCTCTTCTTTAGTTCTTAATTCTGGTGATGTTAGAAGTTCTGGTTTAGAATTTGAATTATCTGCAAACATCTATAGAAACGATGATTTCTCTTGGAATATGGGTGCAAACTTATCTACAGTAAATACAGAAATCACAGATTTAGGTGGTTTAGAAGAATTACCACAAACCATTTTTGGTCAAAGTGGAAGAGGTGCTGTTTTTAGAAATTATGTTGGTGGAGGAATTGGTGAAATGTGGGGATTAGAAACTACAGGACAAGTAGAAATGTTGTACTTAGAAGATGGTACAAGAAGCCCTAATAATAATTCTGGAGAATCTTATGTAGTAGATCAAAATGGTGATGGTATTATTGACAGAACAAAATCTGTTGAAGATGGTGGAGATTTAGTTAAAATAGGACAAAATACACCAGATTTTTATTGGGGTATGACTCAAAACTTTAGTTACAAGAATTTTGATATGTCTATGCAATTTCAAGGTTCTCATGGAGCAGAGGTTTATAATATAGATCCTTTATACTACAACTCACAATGGGGAGGTAGATTAGTAGATAGTTTTGATGCTAATAATGATGGAATTGCAGATCATAATGGACTTCATTATGAACGTAACAGAAATCAAACAGATGCTACAATTCAAGATGCTTCTTATGTAGCTTTAAGAAACTTAACTATTGGTTATACTATTGATGATGATATTGCTAATAAAATAGGATTAAGCTCAGTAAGATTATATGGTGCAGCAACTAATTTATTATATCTAATGGCAGATAATTATACATCTTATAATCCAGAAGGTGTACAAACATCTGGTGGTGATTATTTAGGCCCAACAACTTATGGTGCACAAGTAGGTGCAAGTCCAATTGTAAGAAGTTTTACCCTTGGTTTAAATATTAATTTCTAAATAAATAAAAATGAAAAAAATATATATATTATGTATGTCCGTATTTTTAATAACGGCATGTTCAACAGATTTGGATCAATCTCCAGAAAATTTAGCAAGTGCAAACTCTTTAACAGATTATGAAGGAGTTTTAAACGCTGCATATTTTTATCAATTAGGTACTGTTACACCCTTAGCAATAATGGGAGATTTTAGAGCTGATAACGCATTTATGTTTGAACCTCCATATACAGAGTTTGATGAGTTTGATAATGGTTTAACAACGATGGAAGATCAGTTTTTTGGTCCTTTTTACGCACAACTTTATAAGTGTATTTTAAGTGCAAATAATGTAATTGAAAATTCTACAGATGCTACAGAAGTTGGCGAAGCAAAATTTTTAAGAGCTTTATCTTACTTCAAATTAGTAAAAGTTTTTGGTGCTGTTCCTGTTAATTTATCTGCGACACCAAGTACAACAGATACTTCAATTTTTGCAAGACAACCTGCAGTAGATGTTTACAATAATATTGTTATTGAAGATTTAAACGATGCAATAACTGCTTTAAATAATAACGGATTAACCACTGGTAGAGCTTCAAAAATGGCAGCTCAAAGTTTATTAGGAAAAGTATATGCTACTATGGGTAATTATGGAAGTGCTCAACCTCTTCTTGCATCAGTAGTAAGTGGTGCTTCAGCAGCAGGCATAAGTTTAAAAACAAATTTTAGTGAAGTTTTTGGTGCTGCTAATGAAGTTGGTAACTCAGAGATTATCTATGCAACACAAATTTCAAGCTCAATTGTAGATGAATATTCACCTGCATCAGATTTTTGGAACTGGTTTGTTGGTGATGATTCAAAATCTGATTTTCCTGTAGATGCAGATTTAAATGCAGCTTTTGATGCTAGTGATGCAACTGGAAATACTGATTTAAGAAGAGCTGTAACCATAAGTGCAGACGGATTAACAGCTATTAAATTTCCAAAAGATGGAGGTTTAGGTCCAGAACATGATTGGATTGAAATTAGATTAGCAGATATGATTTTATTGTATGCAGAAGCTTTAAACGAAAACGGAAGTACACCTGCAGCAATAACAGAATTAAATAAAATTAGAAAGAGAGCAGGTTTATCTAACACAACTGCAACTACAAAAGCAGCAGTAGCAACAGCAATTGCAAATGAAAGAAGATTAGAATTAGCTTTTGAAGGTCACAGATGGTTTGATTTAGTTAGAATTGGTACTGCTCAATCTGAGTTAAATTTTACAAATCCTGATTATTTATTATTTCCAATTCCAGTTTCAGAAATTCTAGCAACTCGTGGAGTAATTACACAAAATGATGGGTATTAATAATTAAATATAATTTGAATTAGTTTTATATTTTGGGACTACAACTTATTAAAGTTGTAGTCCCTTTTTTTGTATAAATCCCAAATTAAATTTTAAAAGAAGTTGTTCTTTTGATATAAATAACACTCAAAAAGATTTAATCTTAAGCTCTTCTATTTGATAAGGTTTTTTAAAACAGGTTATACAAAGTTTAAATGATTACTTTTTTCTAAGATTGATTTTATTTAACATCAACGAAATAAAAAATAATTGCTCTATACATATTGATGTTTTTCGTGATTTAGAGGATGCGTTTAAAGTTTATCTAATGACCAGCTAGGAAAAGTTAGAAACACCGATTAAAAAACATCCATTAAAGTAAAAGGAAATTAAAGAGATAAAATTTTAGAAGCTCTGATTTTAAATCGAAATTATAAAGGAACTAATTGGATTTTTACCAAACAAAAAAAATCAGGTTTTAAAACCTGATTTTTTTTAATCACTAACTATTAAATTATTGTTTTAATCCAATTCTTTCTTTATCATTATTCTCCTTTAATAAAGGCGATTTTTTACTTGGGATAAAAAGAACAT
>CAXBPL010000124.1:0-5381 GCA_963977615.1 uncultured Polaribacter sp.
TTTAAAAGGAAAAATACAAATTTAAGTACGAAAACCATTTCGTTTTTAGTGAATAATCTGTTAAAAAATAAGGGTTCTAATTTCCTTCAAAATTTATTAACGATTTTCCTTTTACTTTCAAAGAATCTTTTTCTTCGTTTTTTTTCACTTTAACTTTTACCTCTTTGTTTAAGCCAATTCTAGTAAGTAATTCAGATAAAGTATTAAAGTTTACTTGGTAAGACAAACCAACTCCTTGCGTGTATCCTTCTTCTTGTTGTGAGTATTGTATTTCATTTTGTCGATTAAAAATAACGCCTCTAAAATTTCCTTCAGTATTTAAAAGAATTTCAACTTTAACCTCGCCAACAACACTCGATTGTGTTTGTGCACCCACAGGAACACCAACTTTTCCGTTTATAATAACTCGATCGCTAACTTGTGTGCTTACAGAAACATCTACTTGATTATCGATATTTAAACGATCTATATCATTACCTCTTTCTCCTTGCTGATAATCTAAACCCAATTGAAATTTACTGTCAGGGTTGTTTAATAAATTAGAAAATGCGCCTGCAAGTGCACTTGAAGCAGTACCTGCTAAAGTATTATTCACGTCAAAATCTACTTTGTCTGGATTTCTAAACGTATTAAATGCTAATAAGGATATAAATTGAGTGGTTTTCTCGTTCACATTATTATCATTTAAAACAAACTCTAACTCACTTGCAATTGTTGGATCTACATTTGTAAGCTGAATATCTAACTCTTGTTTTGAGTTGAATAAATCTCCAGTAATTCTTGTTACCAAATCTATTTCCTCTCTTCTGTTTGAGTTAAAATTTTGTAATAAAACTCCTGGATTGGCTTTTGCTTTGTAAATGGCAGTAACATCTAAATTTGCTTCATAAGGGTTTCCAATCCAAGAAACTGTTCCTCCTTTTTGAATTATAAAAGGTTTGTTAATAATCCCTCCATATCTAAAATCATATACTCCAGTATCAATTCTGTAATCTCCATACATATTAAATTTGCCTCTTGTATCAATTCTAATTTGTAAGTTTCCAGCTCCTCTTCCTGTTAATTGACTTCCATTTACTTCATCAATTACAACTTGTGCTTCTGCATCTTTAGTAACTTCTAAATCGATATTTAACGTTAATCCTTTTAAAGCTTCTTGTGCTAATTCTCTTTGCCTGTCTTCTACTTTTATTTGATCAGATTTAAAATATATTAAACGAAAACTATCTACAGTTTCTACATCTTTTAAAGGCACAACAAATTTTGTTCTTGGGTTTGTTGTGGCATTAATATCGATGGTTAATTGATCTGTTAAACCAGAAATTGCAACAGAACCTTTCATAAATGCAGTTCCATAATAGGTAGCTTCTTCTGTGTTTTTTGTATCTAAAGCCACTAAATTTTCAGTATCGATTTCTAAATCTAAAAACCATTGTTCAAAATTTTGATGCGTAATATTTCCAAACAATCTTCCTGTAGAATTGTATTTCGTATCTACTAATTTGATATCTTCTAAAATAAAAGATTGTTGCTCTAAAGAAATGATGGATTCTCCCTCAAAATCAAAATCTACATTTAAATAAGGGAATTTTAAACCTGCATTTTTCAATCTTAAAACACCTTCCATATCTGGGTTTCTTAAAAAACCTCTCAAAAAGAAATCACCAGAAACACTACCTCTTAAAGACGAAATTACATCTTGCCCTAAAGGACTAAATGCTTGCAAATTATAATCTTCTAAATAAACGCCAATATCTATAATCGGTCTTTTATTCGAAAAATCTAAAACACCAGTTGCTGCAATACTTTTAACATTTTCATTATTGATTGATAAATCTACATCGTATTTTTCATAAGAATTATCACCTGCAATATTGATGGCTAATTCTCCTTGTTTAAAGTTGTTAACTTCAAAACCACTTATAATTAAATTTGCTTCTGGACTATAAACATTTCCTTTTTGAACAAAATCTACATTTCCAGAAACTCTGCCTTTTAAAGACAAACTATCTATTTCTGGTAAAAAACTTTGTAGTTTCACTTTGGTTAAATTTGCAAGCAACGTTTTTTCACTATCTCCTTTTAAGCTTCCTTTAAATTCAATTTTTTGTTGACCAGATACTAGTTTAAACTGACTGAAATCAAACTCATTGTTTTTTAAATCGAAGGTAATTTTATCTGTATATTCTTCATCAGGATTAATACTCCATGCAGTATTTTTTATTACGAAAGTAGATTTCTCAAAACCTAAAACATTTTTATTTTCTTTGTTGATGGTATAAAAGAAATCTAAATTAAAATTCTCATTGTTTTGCAAACCTCCATCAAATTCCGATTTAAAATAAAGCGTATCGTTTTCTGTCCTGTTTAAGAGGTTTAATTTAGAAATATTATAGAATTTAGTATTTACTTCTGCAGCTGTTAAATGTGAATTATACAAAGGATTTTGATTGTCTGTCCTCAGTAAAATTTCTTTAAACTCATTGCCATAAGCATCTATTCTTGGGGATGAAAATGTAAACCTTAATTGATTTTTGTTAGATTCTATTTTTCCTTTCAGCTTGGTGTTATCATCAATATAAATATCAGGAAAAAACACATTTACAATTTGATTATATACTGTAAAATTAAAATCTAAAAACTGGTTTGGAGCAACTTCATAAGGTTGATAATTGGTATAAATACTTCCCAGCGCATTTTGTGCAACTTTAGCAACTTCAGAAAACGTAAACTTACCTGTTACATACCCTTCTGCAATATCTTCAGATTCTAAATCGATTCTTTTAATACTATCTTTTACAGAAGATGAAACAGTGAATTGTTTAAAACTAAATTCCTGTTTTTGGTTGGTATAAAAAACATCTTCAAAAATAGCGTTTCCAACAATATCATCAAATGTATTTCCTTCAATATCTAGTTCAAAAGAACCTTTTAAATGAGCAATACTATCTCTTGTAAATAGGTTGGTTTCCTTTAAATTTAAATAGTCAATATCTGATTTAAAATCGAACTCGTAAACTTCTGATGATAAATCTGCTAAACCATTAAATTTCATCTTAAAGTTGATATCATCAATCGTTAACTCTCCATCGAATTTATTATTTTGATATTGCCCATTTGCTTCAATATTTTTATAATTGTATTGCTTAAATCCAAATTCTGAAACCTTACCAACAAAAGAAGTACTAATATTATCTAATTTAAAACCACTTCCATTTACATCTCCTTTTAAAGAAACTTTTCCAAATAATGGATCGTTGAAAAAATCACCAATATCGAAATTTTTAAGTTGGATTTTTCCATCATATTTTGCGTAATCTATATTATCGATATTCGAAATTTGCAAATCTGTTTTTAGGGTACCAATTACAGCGTTTACAGTAATATTTGTTTGAATTTGATCTGGAGTAACTTTTATTTTCCCATTTAAATTGAATTTACCCAATTTACCGAATTCAGTTGGTAAATTTTTACCCAAAACATTTGGTAAAATATTTCTTAGTTCTCTGTAAGTGGCTGTTAGGTTAACTAAATCGCCTTCAAAAACAAAACCTCTTTCTCTACTTACAGCATTTACAAAAAACAAATCTCCTTGTATTTTTAACCCTTTTTCAGATGATGATATTAAATTCTTTAGTTCAAAATTATTAATAGTTCCATTTAAATTTCCTTGTAAGCTTAAAATATCATTTCCACTTAATTCATTATAGAAATTTTTAACATCTTGCACTGCAATTTCACTTTCGTTAAAACGTGCTTTAATTTGAACTTTATTGTTAAAATCTGATAAATCTTCTTTCTTATACAAAAAATCGATATCCGCTTTTATATTACTATTTTCGGTTTGTAAGGTGGTATTTTTAAAATGCATTGCAGTTTCAGAATACGAAAAATCTGTTGTTAAATTGGTTACATCCAAACCGTATTTATCATTAAAATACAAACCTCTAATATTGCTCGAAAAATTAGCGCCAACAATCGATAAATCCTGTAAATTTCCACCAGCATTTTTTGCAGCATAGTTTACAGAATCTGCTTTATTGGCATTTGTTAATCTAAAATTTAGGTTATTTACGTAAACGTTGGATGTTTTTAAAACAAAAGGATTTAGTGAATCTTTAGGAGATCCATCATCAAAAGAATCAATAAAAAAACCCATATTATCATCTTCTTCACCTTTATAGGTTTTCATATAATAATAAGCGCCATCAAGATAAATATCATTCAAAAAAACCTCTTTGTCTAAAATTCTTTTGGCGTTTATGATAGATGTTGTCAATTTCTCAACATAAATCATGGTATCTTTATGATGATCTTTAATTTCAACTCCTTTTAAATTTACACTCCCTAAAAAAGATAAATCAATCTTTTTAATCGATAAATTTGTTCCAAAATCTTCGTTAATTTTATCAGTATAATGTTTCCCAATTTTTGTTTGTACAGCAGGAATAGAAAGCACTATACTCATCAATAGTAAAAAGAGTATAAAGTACCCTAAATATTTCAGTATTTTCTTTCCAATTATCTTGATATTTGCTGCTTTTAAAGTGGTTGTAAAATTTAAGTAATTATACTCAAAAATATTGCCAATTAGTACAAAGAACGTGCAATTTTAACAAAGAATTAAATTTCTATTCTTAAAAAATGGAGAGGTGCATAAATTAATCCTTAATTTTGCAACACTTTAACTAATTTTTGATGAAAAAACCCGTTTATATTTTAGGAATAGAATCTTCTTGTGATGATACAAGTGCATCTGTAATTTGCGATGCAAAAGTGTTAAGCAACGTTGTTGCTAATCAAGAAGTACACTCAAAATATGGTGGAGTTGTGCCAGAATTAGCTTCAAGAGCACATCAACAAAACATTGTTCCTGTAGTGCAACAAGCCTTGGAGCAAGCAAATGTAACCAAAGAACAATTGGCTGGAATTGCTTTTACAAGAGGTCCAGGTTTAATGGGTTCGCTTTTAGTAGGAACCTCTTTCGCAAAATCTTTGGCTTTAGGTTTGCAAATTCCTTTGTTGGATGTGAACCATATGCAAGCGCATATTTTGGCGCATTTTATTAAAGATGATGATAGCAAAACACCAACATTTCCTTTTATTTGTTTAACAATAAGTGGTGGACATACACAAATTGTAAAAGTTACCAATCATTTTGAAATGGAAATTTTAGGCGAAACTATTGATGATGCTGTTGGTGAAGCTTTTGATAAATCTGCCAAAATTTTAGGCTTGCCTTATCCTGGAGGTCCTTTTATAGATAAATATGCGAAACTAGGAAACCCAAAAGCTTACAAATTTACCAAACCAAAAGTGGGCGATTTAGATTTTAGTTTCAGTGGTTTAAAAACAGGTATTTTATATTTTATTCAAAAGCA
>CAXBPL010000125.1:0-5299 GCA_963977615.1 uncultured Polaribacter sp.
TTAGGAAGTCATATTGAAGTTGAGATTTATTTTCATCACTTTAATATAAACGTTTTTAATAAGTTGATAAACGACAATGTAGGTAATTATAGTTCTTATGTAATTATGCCTGCTAATTTAAAAAATACACAAGATTCTATAAAGAATTTACCAAAAGATAAAGTGTTTATTTTAGATCAAATTCACGAAGATTTAAACGAATATCCTGCAGTGTATCAGAATTTTGAAAAAGATATTTTTACAGGATTACAAAGCGTTTTAGAGAAGTTACTTCATTATCAAAATTTAATTTTATTATATAATGATGACAAACAGCCTAAAGGAATTTTAAATGGATTTTTATCATTTTGTAAGCAATACAATTTACAGCATGAAGTGCTGGATTCTTTAGAAGATAGAAAGCCTAAAAAAGGAGAAATATTTATTATTTTAGACGATAAGAACCTTATTAGAGTCATTAAAAAAATCAAAGAAGAGCAATTAATTTTAGCAAAAGATGTGGGCATCATTTCTGTAAATGACACGATTTTAAAAGAAGTCGTAGAAAACGGAATTACCACAATTTCCACAGATTTTAATTTGATGGGAAAAAAATTAGCTCAAATGATTTTAAATGATGAAAAAATTAAGGTTGAAAATCCGAGTCGTTTAATATTAAGAAAATCGTTATAAAATGTTTAAAATAAGCAGTAAAGAAAAAAAAGGATTGAGTTTTGTAGAGTTGCAAAATTCATCCAAAACTACAAAAGCAAAAATTTGTTTAGAGCAAGGAGCAAGAGTAGTTTCGCTAAAATTTAAGGATAAATTTATCATTAAAGAACAACCAGATTTCGATTATAAAGATTCTTATGCATCTTCGATTTTGTTTCCTTTTGCAAGTAGAATTAAAGAAGGTAAATACGCTTTTGAAGGCAATGATTATCAATTCGAAACGAATGATGGTGATAATGCTTTGCATGGTTTGGTATATAATAAAAAGTTTGAACTTTTTGAACCAGAAGAACATGAAGATAACTGTTCTGCAACCTTTAATTATTATGAGAAAAATGAAAGCAAAGGCTTTCCTTTTACGTACTTTTTATCAGTAACCTATATACTTTTCGAAGATCGTTTAAAAGTTAGAGTTACCGTTAAAAATACGGATACAAAATCGTTCCCTTTTACATTAGGTTGGCATCCGTATTTTAATTCTACAGATTTAAAAAACAGTTATTTATCTTTTAAAAGTGATCAAAAAGTTGAATTCGATAAAACCTTAATAACCAAAAAAGTAATAGCGCAAACATCACCAGAAATTTTTAAAATTGATGAGCAGCAATTAGATGATTGTTTTATTTTAAAAGATGATAATGTCTCTTTTACAACACCAACTTATAAAATTGATATTACAGCAGATTCAGAAGAAAATTTTTTACAATTATACACACCAAAAGGTTTCGATGTTATTGCAATAGAACCAATGACAGGTATTTCTGATACGTTTAATAATAAAATTGGATTGCAAGTTTTAGAAGCCGATAAAACATACGTATTAAATTGGGATTTAAAATTTAGTGCAGATTAAAAATCAATAAAATGAGTGCAACATTAATTAAGGAAGTAAAAGAACATTTTTTAAAAAAGTTCAAAACAAACCCAATCTTAATTTTTTCTCCTGGAAGAATTAATATTATTGGAGAACATACAGATTATAATGGAGGGTTTGTGTTTCCTGCTGCTGTAGATAAAGGAATTGCTGCTGCTATTCAGAAAAGCGATGCTGGAAATTGTACAGCAATTGCCTTAGATTTAGATAGCACTATTGAGTTTGAGCTCGATAAATTAAAACCATCAAAAGAAGGAAGTTGGGAAAATTATGTTTTTGGTGTGGTTGCAGAAATTCAGAATAGAAACAAAGTTATTGGCGATTTTAACATCATTTTTAAAGGAAATATTCCTGGAGGTGCAGGCATGTCATCTTCTGCAGCTTTAGAAAATAGTGTGGTTTTTGGCTTGAATGAATTGTTTGATTTAGGTTTAACAAAAACAGAAATGATTTTAATTTCACAAAAAGCAGAACACAATTATGTGGGTGTTAAATGTGGAATTATGGACCAATATGCAAGCATGTTTGGGATCAAAAATAATGCACTTCTGTTAGATTGTAGAACCATAGAATCGAAACCTTATGAAATTGATTTTAAAGAGCATCAATTAATGCTAATCAACACAAATGTAAAACACAGTTTGTCTGATAGTGCTTATAATGACAGACGTTCTGCTTGTGAAAGTATTGCAGAATTGCTGAAAATAGAAACCTTAAGAGAAGCAACTGAAGAGGATTTAGAGCAAATTATTGATAAAGTTACTCCAGAAAATTACCAAAAAGGTTTGTATGTAATTCAAGAAATTGAACGTACTCAAAAAGCTGCAAAAGCCATCGAAAATAACGATTTGGAAAAATTAGGAGCTTTAATGTATGGCTCACATAATGGTTTGCAACATCAATATAAAGTGAGTTGTGCAGAGTTAGATTTTTTGGTAGATCAAGCAAAAAAGAATAAAAAAGTTTTAGGTGCAAGAATGATGGGTGGTGGTTTTGGTGGTTGCACCATTAATTTAATTGCGAAAGATGAAGCAAAAGACTTTGGTAAATCAGTATCAAAAGCCTACAAAAATAAGTTCGATAAAGAATGTTCTGTATATTTTATAAAACTTTCTGACGGAACACATTTAGTAAAATAATCAACTAGAAAAAAACAAAAATGGAAAATACAAATTTGCAAGATTATTCTCACAAGCGTTTTAATATATTAACAGGTGAGTGGGTTTTAGTTTCTCCTCACAGAGCAAAACGTCCTTGGCAAGGTCAAAACGAAGAAATATCAACAGAAAAAAGACCAGAACATGATGAAAGTTGTTATTTATGTGCAAGAAATACAAGAATTTCTGGAGATGTAAATCCTGATTATAAAGATGTTTTTGTTTTTACAAACGATTTTGCAGCCCTTCAAAAAGATTCACCTTCTTTTAATGTAAATGATGGTTTATTCCAAGCAAAAAGCGAAACAGGTATTTGTAAAGTAATTTGTTTTAGTCCAGATCATTCCAAAAGTTTGGCAGAAATGGAAGTGGAAGATATTGCAAAAGTGGTAAAAGCTTGGCAAAAAGAATACACAGAATTAGGGAATAATGATATGATTAATTACGTGCAAATCTTTGAGAATAAAGGTGCAGTAATGGGTTGTAGTAATCCACATCCTCATGGACAAATTTGGAGTCAATCTACGTTGCCAAATGAAGTTGATAAAAAAGACAAACATCAAAAAGCATATTTTGATAAAAATAAAACTAGTCTTTTAGGCGATTATTTACAGCAAGAATTAAAAGCAAAAGAACGTATTATTTTTGAAAATGACGATTTTGTGGTTTTGATTCCTTTTTGGGCAGTTTGGCCTTTTGAAGCCATGATTGCTCCTAAAAAAGTAAAGAAAAATATTTTAGAATTATCAGAAGTTGAAGCTAAAAATTATGCTGAAGCAATTTCGGTAATTACTAAAGCGTATGATAAGTTGTTTAATACTTCTTTTCCATATTCAAGTGGAATTCATCAAGCACCAACAAATGGAGAAGCAAACGAACACTGGCATTTTCATATGAGTTTTTATCCACCTTTATTAAGAAGTGCAACTGTTAAGAAATTTATGGTTGGTTATGAGATGTTTGGATCGCCTCAAAGAGATATTACAGCAGAAATTGCAGCAAAAAGGTTAAAAGATTTAGTATAGTATTTATGATTAAATAAAAAATAAATTTAGATATTGATAATAATTAGGGAAAAATAACTTTTTATTAAATAATTATCAATATAAAATAATAAAAAAGTATTATTCATAAAAGTTTTTAATCTTTATTGATAATATTTGTGTAGCTAAATTAAATCTTTAGATTTGCTTCTCAAACAAAGAACATTAAAATGTTAAACAACAATTTTACAAATTTCTATTTTTACTTTTATTTTTTTAATAAAAGGAGAGACTTTGTATGCTGTTAACAAATACACATAATATATAAAGTCTCGAATTTAATTCGAGGCTTTTTTTTTGATATAATTATAAAAGTTGAAGAAAACAATTGCCATACAAGGAGCTGAAGGCTCAAACCATCATAAAGTTGCAAGAGACTTTTATGGAAATAAAATTGCGTTAAAAGAATGTATGTCTTTTGATGTTTTGGTTGATAGTTTGTTGGATAAATCTGCAAATTTGGGAGTTATGGCTTTGGAAAATACCATTGCAGGTTCCATAATTCCTAATTATGCTTTAATTGATAACAATAATTTACACATTATTGGCGAGCAATATTTGAATATTCATCATCATTTAATGGCTTTAGAAGGTCAAAAAATTGAAGATATTAAAGAAGTTTGTTCACACCCAATGGCTTTGTTGCAGTGTAAAGAGTTTTTTAAAAAATATCCGCATATTAAATTAGTAGAAGATGTAGATACAGCAGAAGTTGCGAAAAGAATCGCCAAAGAAAATTTGGTTGGTATTGCAGCAATTGCTCCAAAAATAGCCGCAGAAATTTTTGGATTGGTAGTTTTAGAAGATGAAATTCAAACGATAAAAGACAATTCAACACGTTTTGTAATTGTACAAACAGATAAACCTGCAGAAGATGAAACTGTGAATAAAGCTTCTATAAAGTTTCAACTAAGTCATAAAAGAGGAAGTTTAGCAGCCATTTTAAATGCCATGAGCGATTGTAAAATGAACCTGACTAAAATTCAATCTTTACCAGTAATAGAAACACCTTGGAAATATTCCTTCTTTGTTGATGTTACTTTTGAAGATTATAATGATTATAAAAAAGCAATTTCTTTGATAGAAATTATGGCAGAAGATTTTAAAGTTTTAGGAGTTTTTAAAAACGGAAGATTATAGTAGAGTTTTAAAATGACACCTTGAGCGCAGTCGAAAGGTCAGGAATTTAATATAATAAATATGATTAAAGCAGCCAAAAGATTAGATACAGTTCAAGAATACTATTTCTCTAAAAAATTAAGAGAAGTACGTGGTTTAATGGCAGATGGAAAACCAATTATTAATATGGGAATTGGTTCTCCAGATTTGCAACCACCAGCAAAAGTAATTGAAGCAATTCAAGGAAGTTTGGGAGATGCAAGTGCGCATAAATATCAATCATATCAAGGTTTACCAGAATTAAGAAATGCCATTGCAACTTTTTATAAAAATAAGTTTTCTGTAGCTGCAAATCCAGAAAGTGAAATTTTACCTTTAATGGGAAGCAAAGAAGG
>CAXBPL010000126.1:0-5177 GCA_963977615.1 uncultured Polaribacter sp.
TTATGAGAACGCTGCAAAACTAAGTCAGATTTTTTTCTTGGCAAATAGAAAAGTGGTTTTTTTTTACTCTACTTTTGGTCTTTTACGCAAAGCTTTTTTAACCGAAGTTCGTTGTTTCGTTTCAAGGCGTTTTTTTATAGCGCCTTTACTTGGTTTTGTTTTCTTTCTTCTTTTTGGTCGAATTAAATTTTCTTTTATCAACGCTAAAAAACGTTTAATTGCCAAGTCTTTATTTCGATGTTGAGAGCGTGTTTCTTCACAAAATAAAATCAACACATTTTCATTGGTTAATTTTGATGAAAGTTTGGTTTTTAAAAGCGCTTTTTCATCCTCAGACAAAGAATTTGAGTTTTCTAAATCGAACGTTAATTCTATTTTAGACGATGTTTTATTTACATGTTGTCCTCCAGCACCAGAACTTCTAATGGCTTTAAAGTTCAGTTCTTTAAGGATGTTTTCTACGTTCATGTGTATCGATATTCGATTCTATTTTATAATAATGTTTGATAAAAAATCAAGATATTATTACAATCTCCAACCAACATTTATGCCAACTCTTGGTACTAAAGTAGGTGAATTAGAGCCAAATAAATTTCTTCCAATACCTGCATATGCATCAATCGTTAAACCACCATTTGCAACGTATTTTAAACCAGCAGCAACTCCTAAAGCAGCATCTGTATATTTTACATCATAGACACCAGAATCTTTTATGGCTTCTTTTTTACCAGAATTTATGCCAAAAAAACCTTCTCCAAAAAAGTTCCAAGCATAATCTGTTGTAAAATAATGGCGATAATAAGGTGTAATCATTACATTCTCATTATACCTAAAATCTACGTCTTGTTTTGCTAAATTAAAAAGAGCAGAAACCCCAAAAGAAGATTCTGTATTTATATAATTTTCGTAAGAAAATTCTAAACTTCGAATAATAAGAGCATCAGCAATATCTAATTTTATTTCTTTTTGAGAATATGCAAAAGAGCTTATAAAAAGTGCAATAAGGAAAACTATTTTTTTCATAAATTTATTTTAAATCAAAAATACTAATTTTTTAATTATTAGTTTAAAATCTGTAGCCAAGAGAAATTCCTCCTCTACCAACAGCTGCAACAGAATTGTCATCTCCTCCTAAATTACGACCTACACCAAGGTATATTTCTGTAGTAAAACCTTTTCTAGAAATGAATTTACCACCAACAGAAATACCGACAGCAAATTCAGTTTTATCTTCTGTATTATTTGTAGTAGAAGAACCATAATAAAAATTATTATTATTTTCATAAGTATGTAACATACCAAAACCTTCAACGAAAAAACCTCTAGCAAATTTGTTAGAAAAGTACCTTCTATAGTATGGTGTTATAGAAAATTTTCTATATTCTTCTATCCCTGAATCATTATCTAAACCAATTAATAAACCAGTTCCAAAAGAAGATTCATCATTAATTAAATATTCATAAGAAACATCTAACCACTCAAAAGCTAAAACACCAAGCACATTAAGTTTTACTTCGTGTTTTTTATTAATATCTTGAGGGTAAATTTCTTCTTTTTCTTGTGCAATTGATACTGATGTTACAAATAATAAAACAAGTAGAGTAATTTTTTTCATGGTTGATTTTTTAAATATTTAAGTTAGCAAACTCATCAAAAAACATACCACTAAATTTTGGTTTTTCTTTAACGAGGTTGCAATAGTACATTTTATAGATGAAAAAAAATAGAAAAGGTTGCGTAAATTATTGATTTAATTAACCACTTTTTAAAACATAGAAAGCCCTTCTGTAAGGATTTTCTTGTTCTTTAAAGATTGAAAATCTTCAATTTGCACAAAATTTTCATCTTCTAATTGAGTTGTAATTTTTATCTTTTCAAAAATATAAGCATCCTTATTTTCATTCTTTAAAACAAATACAAAAGCATTATTTTCATTATTTAAAATGGCGCTTTTTGGGAGTGAAATTTCTTTGTTTTCGCCATAAATTATAGCAGCTTCTATAAACATACCTGTTATAAAATTGGTATTTTCATCATGATCTATGTGTCCATGTACTTTTATGGTTCTGTCTGTATTTACAAAAGTGCCCACTAAATAAACTTCTGCTGCAAAGGTTTTTGTTGATGCTTCTGGAATTTTAAATTGTATTTTCTGATCTTTTTTAATCTTCAAAATATCTTTCTCAAAAACATTCAATTCCAAATGAATATGATCTGTATTTATAATTTCTAACACTTCATTTGCAGAAGAAATATAAGAACCATTGCTCACATTTACTTTAGTTACAAATCCATTTATAGGCGCGTATAAATTTATGGTCGACGAAATTTCTCCTTTTTCAATATTTACAGGATTCAAGTTCATCATTTGCAATTTTTTACGCAAACTATTAAACGTTGCTAAATTACTTTTATACAAACTTTCTGCTTTTAAATAGTTTTTTTCGGAAGTTATCTGTTCATTATACAGCGTTTTTTGTCTTTCAAACTCATTTTTTAAATAGCTTAATTGCGCTGAAATTTCCAAATAATTTTGTTGAATTTCTATAAATTCTGGGTTTTGTAAACTTGCAACCAATTGTCCTTTTTTTACTTTATCACCAATTAAAAGTGGGATTTTAGTTACATAACCGCCCACAAAAGTACTAATGCTTGCTCTGTTTTCTGGTGGAACATCTATAATTCCAGTAGTTTTTACAGTATTATAAAATTGATGTTCTATAAGTTCTCCAAAAGCCATTTTTTCGCTTTCAAATTGTTGTTTGCTAATTGTAATTAAATTGCTATTTGTTTCTGTTTCTGTAACAGTTTCGATTTTCTTTTCTTGATTTCCGCAAGCAAAAAATAAAAGTGTTATTATGAATGTTGTTATATTTTTCATCTTTAAAAAGGATTTAAAGTTAGGTAGTTAATATTGATAATTGTTTGATTGTACGTGTTTAGATTGTCCAAATAAGAAAGCTCAATTTCTTTGGCAGTTTCAATACTTTGTAGGTATTGAAAAAAATCAATTTCGCCTTCTTTAAAAGTTCTATTGGCAGTTTTTATAATTTCATTTTTTAGGTTTTCGCCTTCATTATGATAATAATTAATACTTTCTTTATATTGATTTAAAGTTGCCAAAAGCGATTTGTATTGTGCTTCTAAAACCAATTTATAATTTTGTTCCTCTGCTTCCACAATATTTTTAGAGATTTTTGAAGCTTTTATTTTGGAGGAATTTCCTGAAAATAATAACGGAATTTTCAATCCAATTTGGTAGCCAGTTAAATTATTCTTTAACAAATCATTCGTTCCTTGAAAATACTCAAAACTAATATCGGGTAACAAATTTTGTTTTTCTAATTTATAAAGTGCTTCTTCATAATTTTTAGCATTTTCAAAATATTGTAAACCAACATTTTCATTTGTTGAAATTGTTTGTACTTCTAAAACCGACAAATTTTCATCAACAATTTCTAAAAACTCTACTTGCACAACAGCTTTTAATTTTTCTTCGGATAAAATAACTTCTTGTAAAGCTTGTTTGTATAAAGTTTCTAATTGCTTTTGTTTCGATTTTGCTGTAATCATTTCCAAATAATTGGTTTCACCCAACTCAAATCTACGTGTTGCTTTTTTGGCAAAATCTTGATACAAACTATCTAAAAAAGCATAGGTTTTTGCTTTGTTTTTAGTGTATACTAATTGATAAAAACTACTTGAAACTTCTTTTTTAATTTGTTGATATTTAATATTGTAAGCACTTTCCTCTAAAGTTGCTTTTGATTGATGCACATTTTTATCAGCAAAATAAACAGTTGGGAATTTAAAATCTTGTGCAATTCCAAAAACTCTTAATGGTATGTTGTTTGATGCTAAATTACTTTCATCATAACTATAATAAATACTTGTTTTATCAAAAGTAAAAGCATTTTTAATGAGGGCATTGCTTTTATCAATCTTTAAATTAGACGCTTTTAAATTGGTGTTATTTTCAATAGCTAACGCCAAAGTTTGTTCTAAATTTAGTTTAGTTTGTGCATTATTTTGCAATACAAACAGAAAACCAATAATGGTTAATAATGCTGTTTTATTCATTTTAAGATTCCTTTTTTCTTCAAACCAAGCATATAAAACTGGCAAAACTATTAACGTTAAAAGTGTTGCTGTTATTAAACCACCAATTACAACTGTGGCTAAAGGACGCTGAACTTCTGCACCAGCATTTGTAGAAATTGCCATAGGTAAAAACCCTAAAGCTGCTGCAGTTGCTGTTAAAATTACAGGTCGTAAACGCTCTTTTGTCCCTTTTTTTATGCGCTCTTCAATGTTAGTGAACCCCTCTTTTTTAAGTTCTTTAAAATGCTCAATTAAAACAATTCCGTTTAAAACTGCAATTCCAAAAAGTGCAATAAAACCAACACCTGCAGAAATACTAAAAGGTAAATCTCTAAGCCATAATAAATAAATACCACCAACAGCAGAAAGTGGAATTACAACATAAACTAACAACGCTTCTTTTACAGAACCAAAAGCAAAATAGAGTAGTAAGAAAATCAATGCTAAGGCAATTGGCACTACAATTAATAAACGAGTTTTAGCACTTTGTAAGTTTTGAAATTGACCTCCATAAGTAATATTATAACCCACAGGAAGTTTTAAATTTGCATCAACAATTGTTTTAATTTCATTTACAACTGATTGTAAATCTCTATTCCTTACATTAATTCCTACAACTATTCTACGTTTTGTGTCGTCTCTAGAAATTTGTGCAGGTCCAGTTGTATACTTGATTTCAGCTAATTCACTTAAAGGAATTTTAGTGCCATTTGGTGTATCTACAAATAAATTTTGCAAGCTAGAAATATCTTTTCTACTACTTTTATCTAAACGAATTGCCAAATCAAAACGTTTTTCACCTTCAAAAATACTGCCGATAATTTTACCAGCAAATCCCATTGAAACCAATTCATTTACATCAGCAATATTTAAATTATAACGTGCAATTTTATTTCTGTTATAGTTAATGCTCATTTGTGGCAAACCTTCTACTTTTTCAACCACAATATCTGAAGCACCTTCTACATCCTGAATTAAATTTTTTAGTTGATCTGCTTTTTCTGCTAAAACAGCTAAATTATCTCCAAATATTTTAATGGCAATATCTGCTCTAACTCCAGTAATTAATTCATTAA
>CAXBPL010000127.1:0-5126 GCA_963977615.1 uncultured Polaribacter sp.
TGTGTAAATTGCGTTTCCATTATCGTCCTCTTTTTTGTTGATTCTCTTTTTCCATCAATTCAATTATTTTTCTTTCCTCCCAATTTTTGCCAAGAAAAATATTGTAATTATTTACTTCTAAAAAGTGAAAAGTTAATCCTAATCCCCAACCAAATAATGGAAACCAAAACCAGTAAAATCCTGGCGAAAATCTTAAATTGATAAATATTAAAAAAGGAATTACTAAGCAATAAGAAGCCAAATTCTGGTAAAATTCTTTCAATTTTTCAACTTTTTCTACTGCTTTTACATACTTGTTATTTTCTAAATTACCTGAATACATAATGTCGTTCATTTTATATAAGAGAGGTAAACTCACCTTAAAAGTTTTGTTATTATTTTCTATTTTCACTCCTTTTTGAGTGATGAGCCCATATCTATCAGCAATATTCTGCAAACCTACTTTGGTACTTTTGCCAATGGCTTCTTTTGGGTTGATGTTGTTTTCAATAATTAAATAATTATCTTCTTGATAAATGGTAATTGATAATGGTTTAGAAGGCGAAACCACATTGTGTTTTACTGCATTCTCTAATAATAATTGTAAAGAAAGTGGCACAATTTTTAAATCGCTATCACTAATTTCATCTGGAATATGAAACTGCACAGCATCTTCAAAACGCATTCCTAACAATTGCATATAGGTTTTGGCAAATTTCAACTCCTCTGAAACTGGTACTAAATCTTTATTTCTTTGTTCTAAAACATATCTGTAAACTTTAGATAGTTTTGTGGTAAATTTTTCTGCTTGCGCAGGATTTTCGCCAATTAAACTTGTTAAAACATTTAAGCTGTTAAACAAAAAATGCGGATCTAACTGATTCTTTAAAGACTCAAACTTGGCAGTTTCTGTTTTTGCAACAATTTCTTGTTTTGTACTTTCTTGTTTTACTGATTTTTTCCACTCAATCATAAAACTTCTTGCATGTAAAAATGCAGAGATTCCAAAAGAAAGAATGATATAAAAAATGTGCTGCCAAACATAAGAACCTCTAAAAAAGTGATCAGGATTATTACCAGAAATAACAATAAAATTCACATAATTTATAAACAGAACAATTGGTATTGTATATAAAACTGTAGATATAATTCCTGCCCAAACTCTTGTGTTGGTGTGTTTAACCCAATCCCATCTTGTACTTAAATAATCGTTTAGAATACCTTGAGCAAAGCCCAAACCAAAAGAATACATAGCAGATATCAAAATACAATAACTTATTGCTTTTATAGAAAAGTCTTGATTCATTAAAGTAAAGACCAATGCAAATATTAGAGTTATTTTAAGGCTAACAATAAAACTCTCTTTATAATTACTTTTTGATATTCTGCTATTAGAACTCATATTCTATATAATTTTTTTCTAAAATTTAATATCTAAAGATACATTTTTATCAGCAACTACAAACTTTGCTTTTTCAAAATTTGGTGGGCCTAAAGTCATATCGTTGTTAGAAGATCCATAATCTTCTAAAGGCATTCCATTTGCTGCAAAATCCATTTTGTCATTATTATTTTTATCATGGAAACATATAATTGCATATTCTCCTGCTGGAACATCTTTAAAAGTTACTGTACTTTTTCCATCGATAATCTTCGCATTTTCAGATTGTATGCCCATTTTTAAAAAAGACGTTTTATTATGCAAAGCAAAACCTACTTTACCAGAATCTGAAGTTACATTAACAACAGTTACTGTAATTGTTTTATTTTGAGCTGTTATTGATGTCGATATAAATAAAGCTGTTGCTACTAAAAGTGTTACAAGAAATTTCATAATGTTAAGTTTTAATGATTAATTATGATACAAAGATGCAACTGAAGCTTCCTTTTTAAAAGTAAAGAATACCCAACTGTGTTTTTTTTAGGCTGAATTGTAAAATTTAAATCTTTACTTAAAAACAAAATCTATAAATTGAATAATTCCTAATAAACAAGGGTATAAAAAAAGGAATATTTTTGAAACAACGCGAATTACTTAAATAATCATAAAAATTTTAAAAATAACATAGATAATTGCTAATCTTTAAAAAAAATAAATACATTTGTTTCACAAAAAAGATATAAAATTGTTTAAAACAACTTTCATACATGCAATAATTGTTTCTACTTTAACAAGTAAGACTTTTACTTTGCGTCGCTTTTTTTCTCCACGCCCTTTGGGTGTATAATTTCTATGGAATTAGGTGAGTCCAATTCTTCATTTAAAAAAAACATCAACAAAACATTTTTCAACTAAAAATACAATACAATGGAAATTGTAATTGCAAATACAACACATATAAAATACGCAGAAATTATTTGCGAAACTATTGCTGAAGCTGCACTTGTTAGAGGTACAGGAATTGCAAAAAGACAACCAGAATATATAGCCACCAAAATGGAAAATGGCAATGCTGTTATTGCTTTAGATGGCGATAAATTTGCTGGCTTTTGCTATATAGAAAAATGGGGACATGGAAAATTTGTGGCCAACTCAGGTTTAATTGTACATCCAGATTACAGAAATATTGGATTGGCAAAAAGTATCAAAGAAGTAATTTTTAAACATTCTAGAACTAAGTTTCCAGATGCAAAAGTATTTAGTATCACAACTGGTTTAGCTGTTATGAAACTCAATAGCGATTTAGGTTACAAACCTGTTACTTTTTCTGAACTTACAGATGATCCTACTTTTTGGGATGGTTGCCAAACTTGTAGAAATTACGACATTTTAACAAGAACAGAACGCAAAATGTGTTTATGTACAGGAATGTTATACGATCCTAACAATAATAATAAGTTGGCTTCTAAAGAAGTAAAAGAAAGTGTTTTTAAAAAATTAAAAAATATGAAACAGAATTTGTTTCTAAAAAATGAAAAAAAATGAAAAAATTAGTAATTGCTTATAGTGGTGGTTTAGACACATCTTATTGTGCTGTAAGTTTATCAAAAGAATATGATGTACATGCAGTAAGCGTAAATACTGGTGGTTTTACATCCGAAGAAATAAAAAATATTGAAAGTAACGCTTATAAAATGGGCGTTTCAACCTATAAAAATATTGATGCAGTTGCTACTTTTTATAATAAAGTTGTAAAATATTTAATTTTTGGAAATGTTTTAAAAAACAATTCCTATCCACTTTCTGTAAGCGCAGAAAGAATTATTCAAGCCATCGAAATTATTGAATATGCAAAAAGTATTGATGCAGAATATATTGCTCATGGAAGTACTGGAGCAGGAAATGATCAAGTTCGTTTTGATATGATTTTTCAAACATTGGCGCCAAATATTAAAATTATCACGCCAATTAGAGATGGTAAATTAACAAGACAAGAAGAAATAGATTATTTAAAAGCTGAAGGTATTGATATGCCTTGGGAAAAATCTAAATATTCTGTAAATAAAGGTTTGTGGGGAACAAGTGTTGGTGGTGTAGAAACCTTAACTTCAGAAAATGCTTTGCCAGAAACTGCCTATCCTTCTCAACTAGAAAAACAATATCCTGTTAAAGTAAAATTGACTTTTAAAAAGGGTGAATTGGTAAAATTTAATGGGAAGAAAAATAAACCAGAAGTAAACATCGAAAAACTAAACGAAATTGCATCAAAATATGCAATTGGTAGAGATATTCATGTAGGTGATACCATTGTTGGTACCAAAGGTAGAGTTGGTTTTGAAGCTGCAGCTGCTTTAATTACTATAAAAGCGCATCATCTTTTAGAAAAACACACTCTTACCAAATGGCAATTGCAACACAAAGAATATTTGTCTAGTTTTTACGGAATGCATTTACATGAAGGACAATATTTAGATCCTGTGATGAGAGATATTGAAGCGTTTTTGCAAAATTCTCAAGAAATGGTTTCTGGAGATGTCATTGTAACACTAAAACCGTATCATTTTTCTTTGGATGGAATTGTGTCAAAACACGATTTAATGTCGAGTGCATTTAGTACGTATGGAGAAGAAAATAAAGCTTGGACAGCAGATGATGCTAAAGGTTTTATCAAGATTTTAGGAAATCAGAATAAAATATATCAACAGGTAAATAAGAAATAAGTTTAACTGTTGAATTGTTTAATTGTGTAACTGAACAATTAAACAATTAAACGATTACACAATAAAACAATGAATTTAGAAGTAGGAATTATTGGTGGAGCAGGTTATACAGCAGGAGAATTAATACGTTTGTTATTAAATCATCCTAAAACAAATATCAACTTTGTATATAGTACTTCTAATGCTGGCAATAAAGTTTATAAAGTTCACCAAGATTTAATTGGATCCACAGAAATTAGTTTTACTGATACAATAAACACCAATATTGATGTTCTCTTTTTATGCTTAGGACATGGAAATTCAACAAAATTCTTAAAAGAAAATAGTTTTTCTTCGGATACAAAAATCATCGATTTAAGTAACGATTTTAGATTAAATGCTGATAAAGTTTTAGACGAAAAAGAGTTTGTGTATGGTTTACCAGAATTGCAGAAAGAGCAAATAAAAACAGCAAAATATATTGCAAATCCTGGTTGTTTTGCAACAGCTTTGCAATTAGCTATTTTACCTTTGGCCGCAAATAATTTATTACAGCATGATGTTCATATCAATGCTGTTACTGGAGCAACTGGAGCAGGAACTTCTTTATCTGAAACTACACATTTTACATATAGAGATAATAATTTTTCTCATTACAAAGCTTTTACACATCAACATTTAGGAGAAATAAATCAAACTGTAAAACAATTACAAACTGATTTTAATTCAGAAATTAACTTTATGCCAAATAGAGGAAATTTCTCAAGAGGAATTTTTGCTACGACTTACACAAAGTTTGATGGTTCTTTAAATGATGCAAAAAAAATGTATCAAGACTATTATAAAGATGCTGCTTTTACATTTGTTTCTGATGATGAAATTCACATGAAACAAGTTGTAAATACCAACAAATGCATTATTCATTTAGCAAAACACGATAACAAATTATTAATTACAAGTGTCATCGATAATTTATTAAAAGGTGCTTCAGGACAAGCAATTCAAAATATGAATTTAATGTACAATTTTGAAGAAACTTTAGGTTTGAATTTAAAAGCAAATTATTT
>CAXBPL010000128.1:0-5110 GCA_963977615.1 uncultured Polaribacter sp.
ATTGCTGTATTCCATTGAAGCAATGCGTATTAAATATATGTATGATGAGGAAGATAATATGAAAGTCGATTTAACAGATTCTGGTTTTCCTAATTATTTGGAGTTCCGTTTTTTGTATAACGATTTAGAGTTAAGAAAACAGCATTTAGATAAATTGGTTGATACAGAAGCTTTAAAAGAACAATTTTTAGACACACTTTTACGTAAAAAAGAATCAATTAAAAAATCCGATTTATTCAAGGCTTCGTCTATTATTTATTACACAACTGTAGATAAAAAATATATTTTTAATCGATTTGTGCAAGGCAAAATTTTAGAAGCGCCAAAAGATGCAAATTACGATTATGTTACAAGCTGGAGTTTTTACGATGTAAGCCATAACAGGCCATTCATCTGTTTTATGTATTTTGATTATGATGGAAAAAACGCCATCAATGATAAGGAGAAAATTTATCAAACTTTAAAAGAAAGTGCAGATAGAGAAATGTCCTTAGATACAATGGCTTATAATATTGACAGGAAATTACCAGATTTAATTCCAAAGCATTTTAAAAGAATCGATTTAGGGCCTTTTCATAATGTATTTGCAAAAGATGAAAACGAAATTACGCACGCTATTTTAAGCGGAATTGCAAGCAAGATAATTCCATTAGAATCGTACGCAGTTTCCATGAATATTGATGAAGTTTTTTCTGGAGAAACATTCACAGAAGGTAGTTTTTTCAACAAACAAACCATGCAGAAATGGAGTGATGTTTTAAAACAAAAATATGTTTTTGCACCTCATAGAATTATTCAACTTTTGCATAATCAAGTTCCTAGAACTTTAGATAAATTGGCAAAAGAACCTATTTTGATGAGTGAGATTATGTAATTTTTTTTGTTGAAATATTAAAAATTATTGCGACCATAGACCAAAGACCTGACAGGTTTTTAAAGCCTGTGGAGTTTAAAAAAATATAAATAAGTAGAAAGTTTGAAAGTTGATAAATAACTTGGTAAACTTTAAACTGAAACCAGAATAACTAACTAAATTTTCCCCTTTGGGGAAATGTCTGAAAGACAAAGGGGCCATGCAACACAATTCCACATTTCCAATAAAACAAAATGAACTTGATATGCTTCGAGATGAAGCAACTGGGTATTTAAAATCCGTTCAATGGGAGCAAAGTAATAAAGCCAAAAGTAGAGATAAAGACGCAAAAGACGAATCTATTTTATTGTATTTATCAAGAGCAAATAATGGGAGTAATGTAGAAATTACATCAATTTCTAAAACTATTTTAGGGTTAAAAAAGCGATTATTACCAGATTCAATTGCAATTCCTGTGCATTTAAATCAGACGTTGTTTGCTGTTCAAGAAGGAATCACTTTAGGAATTTGGATTAAAGATTCTTATTATGATGCCTCAGGTTTATCAAGTTTAAATGATAGAAAATCAGCATTAGATTCCTCAGGAAAAAGAGAATTTGAAAGCAAATTACAAACTGCAACTGCGTTTCAATTATTTGCAATTTCATATAAAATAGTACACGATTTAAAATCTTTTGCAAGTGATGATTTATCTGTGATGAAACAGAAATTTGCTGGCATTCCAGAAGTATCATTCTTATCACCTTTAAAAGGAATTGCGTGTGCTTTGTTTTATTTTGATAAATATTTAGGACATCCAGAAATTATTAAAACCGACAAAGATGTTGTCGATTTTACAGTGGTTTATTTTGAAGCTTTCATTGATGAAATTCAGTTACGAAAAAGCAATTTAGAATACACAGAAACGATTGTTGATAGAACGTATAAATTAGAAAATTCAGATTTTGCGGTTGCTGGTTGGGAAAATGTTTTTCAAGGAACTGCCAAAAGTGTGGAGTTTAATAAAATTCAGTTTGAGCAAATTGTTGGGAACAAAGATGCCAAACATTTTGCACGCAGATTAACAGAAAGAATGTTGAGTTATGATTTTGAGGCGAAGAAAAATCCGTTTCAAGAATTAGGAGGATTCATGCCTGTTTTTATGGGGTATGGAATTCCAGGAACAGGAAAAAGTATGTTAATTGCAGCCATTGCAACTCGTTTAACAGAACATTGTGATCATTTAGAGATTCCGTTTTTGTTTCATCCAATGCCAGATACATTGATTTCTACTTTTCAAGGAGGATCTGCAGAAAAAATGGTGGAATGGATGAAGCCAATGCAAGACCCAACCAAAATTATTTTTGCACCCATTGATGATGCAGAAAATAATTTGCAAGAAAGAACTGCACAAGGAGTTTCTGCAGGAGTTAAAGAAGTTATTGGAGTTTTCTTACGATATACAGAAGGTGCTTATGCAGTAAATTATGGAAATTCTTCTGTGGGTTTATTTACAAACTTACCAGAAATGTTAGACAAAGCTGTGCTTTCTAGAATTCAAGGACGTTTTAAAATTGATGGAGCAAGAACTGAACACGATTTTTTAGATCAAGATTATATTTGGTGGAAGAAATTTGAAAAAACAATTCCAGATTTTGTAAACATGCAAAATCCTAGCAATTACGATTTTCTAAAAGATCAAGGACTCACAAAAAGTATGGGAGAAATTCTAAATTCAGTTGAAAAACCAAGTGAAGAAAGAGTTTTACAAGCCTATGAAAAAGCTGTTCAAAAACATACAACAAACGAACATCATTTTTTTGCAATGTTGTATAAAGAAATTCAGAAAATATTTCCATTCTTTTCATCCAGAGATGTAAGAAATATTCAATCTGCAATTTCATTGCGATTAACAGATTTTGATTTAGAACAAGATTGGTTTGAGAATCCTGAAATTTATTTCAAAAAAGACTATCAAACAAAATTTAATATGTTGCAAGAATTAATGAAAAGCAATATGAAAGGTTTAGATTTTTCTGAAATTAGAAGACAAGAAGTGGTACGTTATTTAGACAATGTTGCCACAATTGCAGATACAGATTTTAAACGAAAAGTTGATGCAAGAGTGAGTCAATTAAATATCGATTTAGAAGCAAGAAGAAACTTTGAAAATGAATAGAATAAAGAACCTTAAAAAGACATTATTATCTGATAATTATTATACACTTTCTAAGTTTAATTTCGATTATCAAAAATCTGATGGAAGTTGGGTAAATCCAATGCGTGAAGTGTATGAACGTGGTCATGGAGCAGGAATTCTGTTATATAATACATCAAAAAAAACAGTGATTTTAATCAAGCAATTTAGGTTGCCAACGTATTTACATGACAATAAAGACGGATTTTTAATTGAAATTCCTGCAGGCTTGTTAGATGAAGATAATCCTGAACAATGTATTATTAGAGAAACTGAAGAAGAAGTTGGTATTCGAATAAAATCTGTAAAGAAAGTGTATGAAGGGTATTCTTCTCCAGGCGTTTTAACTGAAAAAATGCATTTTTTTGTTGGTGAATATACAGAGGATATGAAAGTGAGTAAAGGTGGAGGTTTGGCAAGTGAAAATGAAGATATTGAAGTGCTAGAACTTCCGTTTACGGAAGCTGTAAGAATGTTAAATGAAGGAGAAATTGTAGATACAAGAACGATTGTGTTATTACAATATGCACAAATTCATAAATTGTTAGATTAAAATGCAAAAACTAAAACAAGCAAATCTATATAGAAACGAACTAATTCCCATTAGTGGAAAATTAGTAGAACGTTATAACAAATGTTTGGTGAAATTAGGTTTTACAGCAACCAAATTAGCATCATTTTTTATAGATGGAATTGGTTGGAGTCCAGAAATTGCTGAAGAAAAAAATGAGGTTTTTTACTTAAATAATGGCGAAGCAAATCCGCATGCAATTATAATTACACCCTTGCAAAAAGGACTGCCAATTTACAATCCATTTCATTCTTTTGATAGAGAATTAATGAAATTAGTATTTAAAACACATAATGAAAAAATCAATAATATTACAAGAGATTCAGCTATTTGTGTAGATTTTGATCAAAATATAGATGCTTTTTACGAACCTTTAGATGTTTTAAAATATCAAGATATAAACATCAGTTTTCGGTTGATAGACGATTTAGATAAAGCAAAAGAAGCACAATTACAACTCATAGAAAAATTCCATAAAGACAATAATTTTATTGATGAAAATTTGCATCAAGAGTTGTTATCATCAGCAAAAAAATATGGCGATTTAAGAGAAAGAGATTTAAGCTTAGAGCCGATTGTTTTTACAACAGATTCGTTTTTTACAGAAGCTTTTGGAGGAGTTTATTTATTAAGAAACTTTATTACACCCATCTTAATTTTCGAGAAAAAAGAAGCCTATAAAGAAGCTATTAATGATACCACTTATGATGTTTTAATGTTTCATATTTCGCAACCAGAATTGGTTACACAATTACGAGATCATTTAATTATTGAATGTAATTTAGCTCAAGAAGCAACCACAAAAAGATACGAACGCATCAAAAGTTTTATTTTTGGAGAAGCTTTAAAAGATACCCAACATCCTGTAAATGATATTTTAAAAGATAAAATGCTATTCAAAAGTTATTTGAATAAAATAGATTTAGAAACTCGTAAAAAAGTAATGAGTGTAGAACGTTATTTGGATAAAAAACAAACAAACAAAGACACTAAAATTAATGATATTGTAGATCAAGAATTTTATTTTTCGTTACACAAACCACATTCGTCACTAAGAGCAAATCATCAAGATTTAATTTGGAAATTACTGATAAACATCGCTCCAAAAGACGTTTTATTTTGGTATTGGTATGACAAAGAAGATTTTTATAAAAACTTTAAAACGTGGCAGGAAACAAAGCAAGATTGGGTAGTTGAAACGATTAAAGGTGGGTTTTAGTTTGGAAGTGTGAAGTTGGGAGTTTGAAGTTTGAAGTTTGAAGTTTGAAGTTGGGAGAAGGAATTAGAAAATTTGTATATTTATGAAAAGAAAATGACATGAGTTTTAAATTTGAAAATTTAATAATTTGGCAAAAATCTATGGATTTAGGTGAAGAAATGAATCTACTTGCAAGGAGTTTTCCAAAAGAAGAAATCTACAATTTATCATCTCAGTTAAGAAGAGCAGCAGATTCTGTGGCTTTAAATATTTCTGAAGGTTCAATTTTAC
>CAXBPL010000129.1:0-5090 GCA_963977615.1 uncultured Polaribacter sp.
GCATATTCAGTATTATGCCCTAATAATGGAAAAGGCATCAAAGCAATATTGAATCCATAAATTTCAAAATCGGGTGTTTTTATATGATTTTGATACCAAACAGAAGGTTGTGAGAAGCCAATATGAGGATCGTTCGCAAAAATTACTTTCCCCCTTTTTGTTTTTTCTGGCGCTAGTACCCAAGAGTTACTACCTATAAAAGTAGAAACTGGTAATTTGTCCATAATTGCACTTACTTCTTTCGATAACGTTCCTTTAATTTCAGAAACTTCTTTCTTTAAAACCGTTAATTTATCAGCATCAATTGCCATTAATTCATTAAAATAAGTGTCTCCCAACTTGTCTTTTATCTCAGTTAATAAAGGATCTGTTTTATGAGCAACAGCAAAGCTAAAAGCCATATAACCAAACACATTATACACATCTTTTATGGTGTAATTTTCTTTTTCTATTCCTAAAAGTGTAAATTCTAAAGGCGTTTTTCCATCATTTATATATTGATTAATTCCATCTAAATAAGATTGAGTTAATACATAAGCTTCAGAATTTTTATCCAAATTTTCAATCGTTTTTTCAGCAGCTTCTTCAATTCCTAATCCCGCAAAAAACACATCGGTTTTCAGCAAATCTTTTCCAAACATTTCAGATAATCTACCAGAAGCAATTCTTCGAATCAATTCCATTTGCCATAACCTGTCTTGTGCATGCACATATCCCAAAGCAACATAGGCATCTTTTTGATTTTGTGCATTGATATGAGGAACCCCAATTTCATCAAAATAAACAGTTACCTCTTCAGATAAATTTTTGATTTCTAATTCTCCATCATATTTAGGGTGATATGTTTTGGAATACAACCAAACTCCAACAACTAAAAGAACAAGTACTAAAACTAAAAATTTTAAGGCTTTTTTAATAAATTTCATTTCAAAAATATTTGATGAGCCCAAAGATAAAATATTTATGTTGTATTTTTGATGTTCTAACAATTTCATCATTTATGAAAAAAATTCAAATGGTTGACTTACAAAGTCAATATCAACAAATAAAAGAAACAGTAGATGCTTCAATTCAAGAAGTATTAAATACATCCTCTTATATAAATGGACCTTTGGTGCATGAATTTCAAAAAGATTTGGAGGATTATTTAGGTGTAAAACACGTAATTCCTTGTGCAAATGGAACTGATGCTTTGCAAATTGCAATGATGGGTTTAGGCTTAGAGCAAGGAGATGAAGTAATTACAGCCGATTTTACATTTGCAGCAACTGTAGAAGTTATAGCATTATTAAAATTAACACCAGTTTTGGTTGATGTTGAAGCTGATACTTTTAACATCGATATTGAAGCACTTAAAAAAGCAATAACTCCAAAAACAAAAGCAATTGTACCTGTTCATTTATTTGGACAAGTTGCCAATATGGATGCTGTTATGGAAATTGCAAAAGCACATAATTTATTTGTAATTGAAGATAATGCACAAGCAATTGGAGCCAATTACACCTTTAAAGATGGTACACAGAAAAAAGCTGGAACTATTGGAAATGTAGGAACAACATCTTTTTTCCCTTCTAAAAATCTAGGATGTTATGGAGATGGAGGTGCTATTTTTACAAATGATGATGAACTTGCGCATACATTAAGAGGCATCGTAAATCATGGAATGTACGAACGTTATTATCATGATGTTGTGGGTGTAAATTCTAGATTAGACTCTATACAAGCAGGAGTTTTAAAAGCTAAATTACCCAATTTAGATGCATATTGTGATGCTCGTAGAAACGCAGCTCGTTTTTACAACAATGCGTTTGCAAACAACCCGAATATAATTACTCCAACAGCAAAATCGAACAAAACAGCTTCTTGTAATCAAATTTGTGATGTTTGTGATTGCCACGTTTTTCATCAATACACATTGCAAATTACCAATGGCCAAAGAGATGAATTGCATAAACATTTGTTAACGAAAGATATACCAAATGCTATTTATTATCCTGTAGCTTTACATTCACAAAAAGCTTACAAAGATGATAGATATAATGAAAGCGATTTTCCTGTAACCAACGAATTGATAAAAACAGTAATTTCTTTACCTATGCACACAGAATTAGGTGAAGATCAACTACAATTTATCACAAAAACAATCATCGATTTTTTTAATAAATAATACCAGAAATCAACCAACCATGAAAAAAATTTTAGTAACAGGAGGCCTTGGTTTTATAGGTTCTCACACAGTAGTTGAATTGCAAAACGAAGGTTTTGAAGTTGTAATTATTGATGACTTATCAAACACAACAATATCTGTTTTAGACAGTATTACAGAAATTACAGGTATAAAGCCAACTTTTCATAAAGCTGATGTTCGTGTAAAAAGCGCAGTAAAAGCTGTTTTTGATGCACATAAAATTGATGGAATTATTCATTTTGCTGCATTTAAAGCTGTTGGAGAAAGTATTGCAAAACCTTTAGATTATTACGAAAATAATTTAAGTTCATTAATTTATATTTTACAAGAAGTTAGAGATCGTAAATTAGATAATTTTATATTTTCTTCTTCTGCAACTGTTTATGGAGAACCAGATTCATCACCAATTACAGAAAATGCTCCTGTAAAAAAGGCAGAATCTGTGTATGGAAATACTAAAAAAATTGGCGAAGAAATTATTAAAGATACTAGTAATGCTTATGGAATTAATGCAATTGCTTTGCGTTATTTTAATCCAATTGGTGCTCACCCAACTGCAAAAATTGGTGAATTACCTTTAGGAGTTCCTGCTAATTTAATTCCTTTTGTTACGCAAACTGCAGCAGGAATTAGAAAAGAATTATCTGTTTTTGGAGATGATTACCCAACTGAAGATGGAACTGCAATTCGTGATTATATTCATGTTGTAGATTTAGCAAAAGCACATATTGCAGCCTTAAAAAGATTGATCAACAAAAACAATAAAAATACTTTTGAGTTCTTTAATATTGGAACAGGAAAAGGAACATCTGTTTTAGAAGTGATAAAAGCTTTTGAAAAAGTAAACAATTTAAAATTAAATTATAAAATTGTTGACAGAAGACAAGGTGATGTAATGACTTGTTACGCAGACACTACTTATGCAAATAAAGAATTGAACTGGAAAACAGAAATTGGCTTAGAAGAAGCCTTACGTTCTGCTTGGAAATGGCAACAGAAACAATCTGTATAGTTTAAAAACTAATCATAAAAAAAGCTTCATAAATTTAATTTTATGAAGCTTTTTTAATTTTGTAATTCTTATCTAATTATCCTTTTACAGGAACTGAGACTACTGTATTTCCCCAACCTAAATGCATAGTTGCACTTTCTTCTTCGCCTTCAAAAACAATAGAAAACGCTTCAACTAAATCTTTAGATTTTGAAACTTTTCCAGCAACTCTTACAACGTCTTCTTCTTTATCGTAAAAATAAGAACCCCAAACATTTTTTTGATTGCTTAAAATAAAAGTCCAATCTGCATCTGTAGGAATTGTAAATAAAGTGTACGTTCCTGCTTTTACAGCTTTGTCTCCAAAAGTTACATCTTTGTAAAATGTAATTTCAGCAGCTTCGTTTGCACCTGTTCTCCAAACTTTATCATTAGGAGCTAACTTATCTAAGGTTCTTCCTTTTAATTGCGGTCTACTATACACAACTTTTACAAGTTTGTTAGATTCTCTCCAGTTTTCTGGAAAAGAAGCAGCATCCATAGGACTTACATCAACTTTTGGGAATTTTTGAGCCAACATTTCTGTTGATGATAATATTGAAATTGCAAAAACTGCAATCATTAAAATAGATTTTTTCATATCTAAAAAGTTAAAATTTAATTTGTTTTATTTATCGAAATCAAAGTTATAAAACGTTAATTTCAAGATTCTTAATCTTCTGTTAAGATTTTAATGACAACCACAATCTGTGCCACAATTACTTTTCTTCTTTGATGGGAAAAAATATTTCTTCACTAAAAAAGCAATCGCTAAAAAAAGGATTATATATACAATAACTTCTTGCATTAGCTTAAAATTTGATAGGTTAAAAAGGATGCTACATACGCCAATAATCCCATTCCAAATAATTGAATTAATGGCCATTTCCATGATTTTGTTTCACGTTTTACAATGGCTAAAGTTGCCATACATTGCATAGCAAAAGCATAAAATACCATTAAGGACATGCCTACAGGAAAATTAAACAACTTTCCTCCAGTTTCATTTACTTCTGCAGCCATTTTTTGTTTGATGGTGGTTGTGTTTTCATCATCTGCTTCTACACTATAAATGGTTGCTAATGTACCCACAAAAACTTCACGAGCTGCAAAAGAGGTAATTAAAGCAATTCCTATTTTCCAATCATAACCCAAAGGTCTTATTACTGGTTCAATAGATTTCCCCATAATTCCTATATAAGAATTCTCTAATTTTACTGAGGCTATTTTTTGCTGTAATTCCTCATCATTTAAATTCTGATTTGCAACATTTTCTGTAACATTTTGTGCTGCATTTTTATAGTTATCACCTCCATTAGAAGCTAAAAACCATAATACAATAGAAAGTGCTAATATTATTTTACCTGCTCCAAAAACAAATGCTTTCGTCTTTTCTACTACTTCATAAAACACATTTTTAAAAGATGGTAACTTGTAATTTGGCATTTCAATTACAAATAAAGATCTCGATTTTATATTTAAGGTTTTGTGTAAAATATAAGCCGCTAAAATTGCGCTCACAAAACCTAAAGCATACAATGATAACAACACTAAACCCTGTAAATTTAAAAACCCTAACACCTTTTTATCTGGAATTACCAAAGCAATTAAAATGGCATACACAGGTAAACGTGCAGAACAAGTTGTAAATGGTGTTACTAAAATTGTTATTAAACGCTCTTTCCAACTTGAAATAGTTCTTGTTGCCATAATTGCAGGAATTGCACACGCTGTTCCAGAAATTAATGGAATAATACTTTTACCATTCATTCCAAAACGTCGCATAATTTTATCCATTAAAAAAACAACACGACTCATATAACCTGTTTCCTCTAAAACAGCAATGAATAAAAATAGAATGGCAATTTGTGG
>CAXBPL010000130.1:0-5089 GCA_963977615.1 uncultured Polaribacter sp.
ATAACTTCCATTTTTTGCATTTTAGGAAGCCATTCTTGTTTCTGTTCTTCACTTCCACATAAATAAATACTACCCATTGCTAAACCAGAATGAACACCAAAAAAAGTAGAGATTGAAACATCAACTCTTGCCAATTCCATTGCTAAAATTCCTTCCATTAAAAAACTTTCTCCTGGACAACCATATCCTTGATATGCCAATCCACAAACATTTAATTTTGCCATTTTTGGGATAATATGATGTGGAAATTCTGCTCTATTCCAAAAATCATTGGCAATAGGTTTAATTTCCTTTTCCATAAATTGGCGAACTTTCAACTGAATTTCTCTTTGATGTGGAGTTAACTTTAAACTCAGGTCATAAAAATCGCCATCAATTGGAGGTAAATTATGTTGACCTTTTCTAGCTTTCGTTTTTAGCATTCTCATAAGACCTGCCATTTGACGATCGTCAAGTTCTCCAACAGTTTTCATTACTTCTCCTAAATCTATTTTTTCTGAAAGTTTAGCGATTGCAGCAATGTCTACAGATTTTAATACTGAAAATGTAGATTTTATTTTTTTGAATATGGACATAGTATAAATTTAAAATTTCAGGTTTGTTAATTTATAAAGATTTCTACGCTACTAATATTTAATATCATCGTAAAAATCATGAAATTAACTTTTATTAAAAGTAATAAAAAATATGGTTGAATTGTAAGTTGCTTCTTTTTATTCCTTAATAAATTAAAAAATGATATTTTTGGCATAGCTATTGAAATGAAGAAATTAAACCTAACTATTATGAAAAAACAACTACTTATTATTTCGTCTTTTTTTTTATTGATCTCTTGTAGTTCAGTCAAAAAAACGCAACAAGCAATTAGCAATGGAAATTACGATACAGCCATAAATATTGCCATCGAAAATTTAAAAAAGAATAAAACTAAAAAAGGAAATCAACCTTATGTTTTAATGCTTCAAGAGGCTTTTAATAAAGCAAGATTAAGAGATTTAGACCGAATTAATTTTTTAAAAAAGGATAACAATCCTCAAAATATAGAAGCTATTTACAGTCTTTATAATGATTTGAAAAATAGGCAAGAGGTCTTAAAACCTTTATTACCATTGCCAATTTTAGATCAAAATAAAAATGCTAATTTTCAACTGACTAATTATGATGATGAAATCATAGCGAATAAAAATCAATTGTCAGATTATTTATATGCGAAAGCAGAAAAGTTATTTATAGCAGATAATAAGTTTGATTATAGAACTGCTTACGATGATTTGGAATATTTAGATAAAGTAAACCCAAATTTTAGAGACGTTCGTAATTTAATGAATATCGCTCATCAAAGAGGAGTAGATTTTGTAATTGTTTCTATGAAAAACGAATCTGATAAAGTAATTCCTAAAAGATTGGAAGAAGATTTATTAAATTTTGACACCTATGGTTTGGATGATTTATGGACAATTTATCATGGTGCTAAAATCGCCAATATTGATTATGATTTTGGTTTAGAGTTAAATTTAAGAAACATTCAAGTTTCTCCAGAACAAGTTAGAGAAAAGGAGTTGGTTAAAGAAAGACAAGTTGTAGATGGTTTTAAATATCTTTTAGATGATAAAGGAAATCAAGTTATAGATAAAGATGGCAACAAAATTAAGGTTGATAAATTGGTAAATGTACGTTGTGAAATTTATCAATTTACGCAGTTTAAAACCTCAAAAGTTACAGGCCAAGTAAAATTTATAGATTTAAATTCTAAACAAACCATACAAACATATCCTATTGCAAGTGAGTTTGCTTTTCAGCATATTTACGCAAATTACAGAGGAGATAAAAGAGCTTTAGAATCGTCTTTTTTAGATTTAATTGCTTTGCGAGTTGTTCCTTTTCCAACCAACGAACAAATGATTTATGATTCTGGTCAAGATTTAAAATTAAGATTGAAAAGTATTATCACAGGTAATAAATTTAGAAATTAACGAATAGTTATTTTTAAAATACATAAGAAAAAGTCGCTTAATATTGTTTTAAGCGACTTTTTTTATGAAAGATATTTATCAAATTTACAAACAACTAATCAGCTAAAAATTAGCTTATCTTTCAGTAAATTCCATTTAACGATTTAAATATACCATTGGTATAATAACAGAAGATTTATGGATGCTTTCCTAGTATTTTTGAGTAACTAAAACATATTATTATGATAACTCAATCTATAAACCTTGTACTTTTAAAATCTTTAGCAATTCAATTTGTAGAGTATTCAGTTTTAATTTTTGCTTTTTTCATTTTTTTTATATTGGTAGATAAATTGATAAATAAAGTAAATAAGACTAAGAAATCAACTGCAAAGGTTTTACCTAATTAAACACTTCGTAAAGACTCGTAATCGTTTTAAGACGATTTATTCAAAACAGATTTTACAGTTTTGAATTAAAGAAGAAGACTCTTTTAAACTGCAATTAGAAAATCTAGTTTCCTTTTATTCTTTCCCACAATTCTGATAATAATTTTTTACCATCTCTTTTTTCCTTAGGTTCTTCTATAAAAAAAGGGGTTCCATTTTTATCAACTTCAATTTTATATTTAAAAACAAAATTAGTCGCATTTGGTTGTACACTTAAGGCACCAAAACGTAAATCATTAAAATATAAAGTATCATTTTTTATGTTGATGGTATACCAGCCTTTAGAAATAGCAATCATTCTTTGCATTTTTGAATGATGCTTCAACTCACCTAATAATTGATGATTTTTAGGATATTCAGAAAATTGAATCGGATTTTTATCGAAGAAAGACGAATATCCAATTAAAAAGGAATCTTCAGTTTCAATATTTGCGCTCCACAAAATGGTATTTAAAGGCGTTGGTTTTGTGTTTACCGTTTTAAAAGTAATGTTTTGTGCTGCTAATTCTTTATTGAATTTTTGATATGCAAAACCTTTTAAAATTAAAGTGATTACTAAATAAGAACTACTAATTATCAACCCTAAATTATTATAGAATCTTCTTTTTTTAGTTCCTCTTTTTTGTAGCATTGCCAAAATTAGAAAAACCAAAAAAGGAATTGTGTACAAAGGATCTATCACAAAAACGTTTTTGAAAGCCAAACGAATATCCAAAGGCCAAAAAAGTTGTGTTCCCCAAGTTGTTTGTGCATCTAAAATTGGGTGCGTAAGAAATGCCCAAAAGAATAACCAAGACCAATCTTTTATGTTTTTATAGGTTTCAAATTTTGTGACTAAAAAAGCAAAAATTGGCGCAAAAACGACAGAGAAAAAAATAGAATGTGTAAAACCTCTATGAATTTCTAAAGCAGAAACTGTGTCTGTAAAAAACGAAGAAATAACATCTAAATCAGGAATTGTACCAGCAATTGCTCCATACAACATAGCTTTATTGCCAATTTTTCTTCCTAAGACAGCTTCACCAACAGCAGCTCCTAAAATTATTTGTGTTAAAGAATCCAATATTTAAATTATTTAATAACTTTTCTGAAATTGCTTTTCAACTGAAAAATGAATCAAATTCATAAAGTTTTCATGAACACCTAGATTGATTTCTAATTGTAACTTTTCAATAAAATTGATAATTAATTCAGATTGATATTGCAAATCTGGAATGGATACATATTTTTCGAAAATGCTACCAATGGTTTTGTAATACAATTGTTCGAAAGCATTTAAGTTTTCCGGTTTTTCAGAAACAAATTCATAAGAATTAATGTTGAAATACTTCAAGTAATCATTTACATATTCCTTGTGTAAAAGTTGTTTCGGATTTACAATATTCATTTCTTTGATTGCCGGATTTAAAAAACCATATAAAATTGATTTTGCAACAAAATCTACAGGCACAATATTTAATCCGCTTTTTGTATCAATCCAAATTCTAAATTTTTCTTTTGCTTTATCAGCATATTTATCTAAAAACATGGCTAAAGAATAAAAAACATCAAATTTTGGTGTTTCAAAGAAAGGTTTTTCAATTAATCGTCCACAAATAATACTAGGTCTTAAAATTTGATAATCGATATTGTTTTTCTTACAAGTTTCCTTTACATAAACTTCGCTTTCGTATTTAGATTTTTCATACGGATTTCTAAAAGCACTCACCTTATAATTCTCAATACAATCATCTACTTTTTCGTTTTGAATACCAAAAGAATAGGCAGTAGAAATATATATAAAACGAGTTACAGAATTTGGCAACTCTTCTAAAAGATGCTTGGTAATTAGAAAATTTTGTGTGTGAACTACTTGCTTAGAATCATTTGTATGCAATAGACTTGTTGAGCCTGCACAATGAATAATGGTGTCAAAACTATATTTTTCTAAGGTGTTTTTAGTTATTTCAGATAAATTTCCTTCAATCAACGTAATTTTTTCTAGACATTCCTCTAGAGTAAATTTGTTCAAAAAATCAGGTCGAGAAGCATCTTGTAAAATAGCTAATAATCTTTCTTTAGCAGATTTTTCATTATCTCTAATAATTACATAAAGATGATTTACTGTTTTTTCAACAATCGCTTTATGTAACCATTCAAACATAATATGACTCCCAACAATTCCTCCACCACCAGTTAATAAGCAATTCATTTTTTTATCTATTTTGAAAAATAAAACTTTAATCCATAAAAAAAAACTTCACAAGGTTTGTGAAGTTTTAGTTTTGTTTATCCTTTGTAAAAAGGCAACTTAACAACGGTTGCAGGAATTACATTTTTACGAATTTTAATATAAATTTGAGTCTCCTTGGCTGTAAATAATGTGCTTACATACCCTAAACCAATCCCTATTCCTAAACTTGGGCTCATAGTTCCAGAAGTTACTGTACCAATTCTGTTTGAATTGTTATCAAGAATTTCATAACCTTGTCTTGGAATTGCTTTTTCATTCATTGTAAAAGCGACTAATTTTCTTGAAGGTTTCTCTGCTTTTTGTTTTGCTAAATTTTCATGATTTACAAAATCTTTAGTAAATTTAGTAATCCATCCTAAACCAGCTTCAAGTGGCGATGTTGTTTCGTTAATATCATTACCATATAAACAATATCCCATTTCTAAACGCAAAGTATCTCTTGCTGCTAAACCAAT
>CAXBPL010000131.1:0-5058 GCA_963977615.1 uncultured Polaribacter sp.
TGCTGGTATTGTGCAACAATCTTTTTTTCCAAGAATTGCAAGTGATCGAGTGCAAATAGCATTGACAATGCCACAAGGTACAAATGAGCAAATTACAGATTCTATTATATCATCTATAGAAGAAAAAGTTTGGTTGGTTAACAAAGAATATTCAGCAAAACAATCTGGAGATTTTCAAGTTATAGAAAACGTTATAAAAAGAGTGGGTCCTGGAAGTGGAAATGCAACATTAACAGTTAACTTATTACCTGGAGAAGCTAGAGATTTTTCATCACCAGAAATAACAAATTCTATAAGTGACAAAGTAGGGAAAGTTTATGGTGTAGAAAGTTTAATTTTTGGTTCTGGAGGTAATTTTGGAGGTAGTCCAGTTGCAGTTTCTTTATTAGGGAATAATATTGATGAACTTAAAGCTGCTAAAGAAGAACTAAAACAAGAGTTAGAAAACAATCCGCTCTTAAAAGATATTTCAGACAACGATCCTGCAGGAATTAAAGAATTAAGCATCGTTTTAAAAGATAATGCGTATGTATTAGGGTTGAATTTACAATCTGTAATGGCCCAAATTCGTAGTGGATTTTTCGGTTTTCAAGCACAACGTTTTCAAAGAGGTCAAGACGAAATTAAAGTTTGGGTACGTTATGACAGAAAAGACAGATCATCCATCAAAAACTTAGATGATATGCGAATTGTAGCACCAAATGGAACAAGAATTCCGTTTTCTGAAATAGCAACGTATACCATAAAAAGAGGAGATATTGCTATCAATCACTTAAATGGAAAAAGAGAGATTCAAGTTACTGCAGATTTAAAAGATTTAGAAACAAGTGCAACAGAAGTTTTAGACGATATTAAGGCTAGAGTAATGCCTGCAATAATTTCTAAACACCATTCTGTATCACCACTTTACGAAGGTCAAAATAGAGAAGCTAAAAAAACAACAGATTCTTTAAATGTTGTTTTACCGATAATTTTAATGTTGATTTATATTGTAATTGCGTTCACATTTCGTTCTTACAGTCAGCCAATTTTATTAATCATAATGATTCCTTTTAGTATGATTGGTATTGTATTAGGACATTATTTTCATAATTTCCCAATTGGAATATTATCCTTTTTAGGAATTATTGCACTAATTGGTATTATGGTTAATGATGGCTTGGTTTTAATAGGGAAATTCAACAGTTATTTAAAAGAAGGTTTAAAGTTTGATGATGCCCTAATTAAAGCTGGTCAATCTCGTTTTAGAGCTATTTTCTTAACCTCTTTAACTACAATTGCAGGTTTAGCGCCATTATTATTAGAGAAAAGCAGACAAGCACAATTTTTAAAACCTATGGCAATTTCAATTTCTTATGGAATTGGAATAGCAACCATTTTAACGTTGGTAATGTTACCCTTATTATTATCTATTTCTAACTCTATAAAAATGAGTATAAAATGGTTAAAAACTGGAGATAAAGTAACAAAAGAAGAAGTAGAAAGAGCTATTATAGAATCTAAATTTGACGAAGATGAAGATCATTAAAAATACAATATTATTAGTCGTTTTTTTATCGACTGTCAAAGGGTTTTCTCAAGAAATTTTGACCAAAGAAGAAGCGTTAACAATTGCCTTAGAAAATAATTTTGGGATTAAAATTGCCAATAATAATTTAGAAGTTGCCGAAAATAATACAAGTATTTACAATAGAGGTGCTTTGCCAACTGTGGCTTTAACATCTGGCGCAAATTATAGCAGAAATAATCAAAGTTTAATTTTAACTGATAGAGATACTGGAAACGATGCTGAAATTGCTGGAAATGGAGTTGTCGCAAAAAACTACAATGCCTCTTTAGGTGTAAACTATACGATTTTTGATGGTTTAGGTAGAAAATACAATTATCAACAATTACAAAAAACGTATAATTTAACAGAATTACAAGCTAAGGAAACGATTGAAAACACCTATTTACAGTTGTTTACAGTGTATTTTCAAATTGCTCGTTTATCAGAAAACACCAATAATTTATCTGAAGCTTTAACCATTTCTAAGAGAAGATTAACACGTGCACAATATCAATATGATTATGGGCAATCTACAAAATTAGAATATTTAAATGCACAAGTAGATGTGAATAATGATAGTATTACATTAATTACTGCCAAACAACAATTAAACAATGCAAAACGTGGTTTAAATGTAATTTTAGGGTCTAAAGAAGATATAAATTATGTGGTAGAAACTGAGGTTGATTATAATACAATGTTGAATTATAATGATTTAAAAAATAAAACTTTAGAGAATAACGCCCTTTTAAAACAAGGAGAAACGAACATTGCAATTAGCGAATTCAATATTAAAATAAACAAAGCGAACTTTTTACCTTCTTTAGGTTTTAATGCTTCTTATGGTTTTAATAGAACAGAAAACGAGAATTTAATCAATCCTTTTGGTGCAAAATTAATTACTTCAGATGGTTTAAATGCTGGCATCAACTTAACATGGAATATTTTTGATGGTGGAAGCACAAGAACACGAGTTGCGAATGCTAAAATAGCGTTAGACAATCAGCAAATATTGTTAGAGCAACAAAAAGTAAATATCGAAAATAATTTAAAAAATACTTGGGAAAACTATAACAATCAGTTATTTATCTTAACAGCACAAGAACAAAATGTGTTGACAAATCAAAATAATTTCGATAGAACTCAAGAGCGTTTTAAATTGGGTCAGATATCTTCTGTAGAATTTAGGCAAGCACAAATTAACCTAATCAACTCTAAAACTGCTTACAATAACGCAAAGTTTGATGCGAAGTTGATTGAGCTCCAATTATTACAATTGAGTGGCGATATTATGAATATTAAATTTTAAGAAACTGACTTTTATCATAATTTAAGAATACTATAAGTTTTAATTTTACGCTCTAAATTATAAGTCTTATGAATTTTTTAAACATTCCTCTTGTCTCTTGGCTAAATGGAACTATCGTTATTGGTGTTTTTGTGGTTGTTGTAATTGGTTTGGTTGCAGCTGTTTTTATGCTGATGAATACAGATAAAAAAGCAAAAGAGAAGCAAGATATTTAGCATTGCTTTCTTAGGGGGTGTCAAATCATTTCATTAAATTTATAGTTAATTTATGTATTGAAATGAAAAGTGATTTACAACTTAACTTTGGGTATTTATTTGAGCAAGATCTATTAGATGAGATTGCAAAAGTAGGTATTTCTAAAAATTTTAATGCTGATACTACAATTATAGAGTTAGGAGATTTTATAAAATCGATGCCTTTGCTAATTTCTGGTGCCATAAAAATCTTAAGAGAAGATGAAAATGGAGATGAATTAGTTTTATATTATCTAGAAAAAGGAGATACATGTGCCATGACACTTTCTTGTTGTATGGGACAAACAAAAAGTAAAATTAGAGCGGTTGCAGAAACAGATGTTGAGCTAATTCTGTTACCAAAAGAAAAAATGACAGATTGGTTGAGTAGCTACAAAACTTGGCAATCTTTTATACTACAAAGTTACCATAATAGAGTGGAAGAGCTTTTGCAAGCTGTAGATACAATTGCTTTTTTAAAGATGGACGAACGCATTTTTAAATACTTAAAAGATAAAGCAATGGTTAACAATAATGATGAGTTAACAACCACACATAAACAAATTGCTGAAGATTTGCATACCTCAAGAGTTGTTGTTTCTAGATTGCTAAAAAAACTCGAAAATGAGAAAAAAATAAAGCTTTATAGAAATAGTATTAAGGTTTTAGAGCTTTAAATACTATAATTTTTCGACTCTTTTTTAAACGATTATTTTATAGATTCTTTAAAACAAGTGTAACTTATGTTACTAAAAAAAACAGCGTAATTATTTATCTTTGAACAAGTAAATGATAAAACTATTTTTTAAAGGATAAGGTTTTCAAAATAAATAAATTCAAATTATGAGCAAATTTTCGGAAATAATAAATCAAGAGAAACCTGTTTTAGTAGATTTTTTTGCTGAATGGTGTGGACCTTGCAAAACAATGAGTCCAATATTAAAAGAAGTAAAAGATGTTTTGGGTGATAAAATATCAATCATTAAAATTGATGTTGATAAAAACCAATCTTTAGCTGCAAAATACCAAGTGAGAGGCGTACCAACATTTATATTATACAAAGCAGGCAAAGAAGTTTGGAAACAATCTGGTGCTGTTCAAAAAAATGATTTAATTAAAATTATTAAAAGCTTTAGTTAGTTTTAATAGTTAATTGGGGAAAGCACCTGTTTTTATGAGAAAAAAAGCAGGTGTTTTTATGAAGAAATTATAATAGTAATTTATGAATCTATCAGCAGATTTTTGGGATAACAAATATAGAAACAACAAAATTGGTTGGGATTTAGGCGAAGTTTCTCCACCCTTAAAAGCCTATTTTGATCAATTAGAAAACAAGAATTTAAAAATATTAATTCCTGGAGGAGGCAATTCTCACGAAGCAGAATATTTATTCAATAACGGTTTTAAAAATGTATTTGTAATAGATGTGTCTAAAATTGCTTTAGCCAATATTAAAAAAAGAGTTCCAGATTTTCCAACATCACAATTAATACACGCTAACTTTTTCGATTTAGAAGAATCGTTCGATTTAGTGATTGAACAAACCTTTTTCTGTGCAATTAATACTGAATTAAGAGCAAGATATGCAGCAAAAATGTATTCAATTTTAAAGGAAAAAGGCAAATTAGTTGGCTTGCTTTTTGAGGCAAAACTCAACGAAGATCATCCACCTTTTGGTGGGAATAAAAACGAATATTTAACTTATTTTTCTCCTTATTTTAATGATATAAAAATGGAATCTTGTTATAATTCTTATCATAACAGGCAAGGAATGGAATTATTTATAAGTTTAATAAAAAATAAAGATTAGAAATTATGAATATTATACAATTTCAAGACAAACCACTAGCACATTATTCTTATGCAATTATCAGTAATCATGAAATGGCAATAGTAGATCCGTCAAGAGATCCAAAACCTTATTATGAGTTAGCAGAAAAACATAATGCAAAAATAATTGCTGTTTT
>CAXBPL010000132.1:0-5027 GCA_963977615.1 uncultured Polaribacter sp.
TTAAACCTTCATCCATCCAAGTCCATTGTCTTTCATCAGAATTTACAATCATTGGGAAAAAATTATGTCCAACTTCATGGATAGTAACTTTTACCATTCTGTATTTCATTCTATCAGAATAACCACCATCTTCTAAATCTGGTCTTCCAGGATTGAAACAAATTTGTGGATATTCCATTCCCATTTGTCCATCAACAGAAATTGCTTTATGATAAGGATAATCAAACGTATATTTAGAATACGTTTCTAAAGTTTGTGCTACAGCTCTTGTAGAATGATCTCCATATAAAGGATTTGCTTCTTTAGAATATAAAGATTCTGCCATAACAGTTTTACCATTTATATTGACAGCCATTGCATCAAAAATAAATTTTCTTGAAGTTGCAAATGCATAATCACGCACGTTTTCTGCAACAAATTTCCAAGTTTTAGTTTTTGTAGCTTTTGATTTTTCAATCTTTTCTGCTTCTTCTTGCGTTCTAATAATTACAGGCTCGCTAAAACTCTTGCTTGCTTCTTCTCGTCTTTTTAATTCTTTTTTAGAAAAAACATCTTTTGGGTTTTGTAAAACTCCTGTTGCTCCCAACATGTGATCTTCAGGAACTGTAATATTTACTGTAAAGTCTCCAAATTCTAAAGCGAATTCACTTCGTCCCCAAAACTGATCATTTTGCCAACCTTCTACATTATCATACACACACATTCTTGGATAGAATTGTGCAATTACATAGTTGTTATTACCATCTTCAGGAAAGTGTTCGTAACCAGATCTTCCTCCATCTTCTCTATGATTATTGATGTTGTACCACCATTCAATATTAAATTTAAAGGTTGCTCCAGATGCTAATGGATTTGGTAAATTAATACGCATCATGGTTTGGTTAATGGTATATGAAAGTTTAGAACCATCCATATTTGTAACGCTCATAATGTTAAAGCCACCATCAAATGCTTCCTCTACATAATTTTTATCAAACCTGCTTTTGCTTAATTTATTAGGAATTGAGTTTGGCGAAATATCTGGAGTTTTAGAATCTTTGGCCCTCATATTCTGATCTAACTGAACCCACAAATACGTTAAATTGTCTTTAGAATTATTATGATACGTAATTGTTTCTGCACCTGTAATTCTGGTTTTTTCATCATCTAAAATGATGTCCATAGTATAATCTACCTTTTGTTGTGTGTACTCTTTTCCTGGAGCACCAGAAGCTGTTCTCTCTAAATTAGGTGTAGGTAATTCTTGTTTTAACTGCCTAAATTTATTCTGATTTGTGTGCCCTTGTTTTGTAATTTGCCCATAAGAAGTGGCCACAAAAACAAAGGAAAAAAGTAAAAATCCAAGTTTTTTCATAAATGTTGTTTTTAATAGTTGGTTTTTAATTAAAATTTTAGAGTAGTGGTATTGTCTTCTTTAGTTAGTAAAACACTTTTATTTTTTTTACCAACTTTCGATTTTACCAAATTCTGTTGTTCAGGAAAATGTTTCGTTAAAATATTATTAGTAACATGGATCGTTTCTAATTGGTTAATATTTTCTATTTCAAGATAAAAATAAACCAAATCTCCTTCATATTCTTTACCAATATAATTAAAGGTTTTTGCTATTCCATCAACTTTAAAAAGGAGTTTTTCTTTCAAATAACTTTCAAAATAAACATCGTTATTTTTCAATTCCTTTTTTGTGGTTAACTGTAAATCGATATTATAATCTTTGTTTAAAGCAACCTCAATATCATCCATAAAAACATTCATGATAATTTGTATTGATTTTGCCTCGCTTTTATAGGTAAGTTGCGTTAAACTCAAATAATATTTATGTGTAGTAAAAGATAAAAGCGGAATAATAAAAAGTAATAGTAAAGTGTGTTTTGTTTTCATGAAATAATAAAAATCAATTATTGAGCCAAATTAATCATTTTTTAGTTGATTGAACTCCTTTGCTTTCAATTTTAAGAAGTTTATAAATTCATATTTGGTTTTGGAACGTGCAGCAATAAAAGAGGAATCACTTCTACAATAATATAAAAATCGATATTCATCTTCTTTAGCAATCTTAAAATCAGCTCCTAAATTAAATTTAAATTCGCTGTAAAGTTCTGCTACATCAGCATTATCTTCAAGGATTTTCTTCTGTTTTTTTAATCTTTTTATTTTTCCGTTAATCGTATTTATAATTAAATCTAAAGGAATTGGTCCATTACTTGTGCTAGCTGTATAAATTTTTCTATCAATGGGTTTTAATTTAGGAATGCCAGCATTTGGTAAGCCAAGTGAAACTGCACTAATTTCATTTTCAACTTCTTTTACTTGAGATACATCCAAAGCTAAAACCCCTAAAAGATTGTGTTTTTTAAGTTCAAACTCATCTAATTCGTAGGTTTTTAGGTTTAAATAAATTTTGAAATTAAAACTTACAAAACTATGTTCGTTTACGATATATTCTTTTGTTTGATGCTGAATAGAGCTAAAGACTAAAGTGTCACCTAATTTACAGTAGATTTTAAAATCTCCATTTTGAGTTGAATTTGTACCAATATTAGAGTTTTTATTGTAAATATTGGCATCATTTACAACCCCTAAAGAATCTATAACAATTCCGTAAATTGGTTTTGTTTTTTGACTATAAGTATTGAAAGTAATTAATAATAAGAGAAAAGTTAGTTTTTTCACTCTTTAATTAGCTTCAAATAAGGTTCGCTTTCTGCTCTTAAAATTTTAATAACTTCTAATTGCCTGCCTTCTTTATGTAGATTTTCAATCCCTAAAGGATTACAATATTCTAGAAAATGAAAATATCTATCAACAGGAATTTTTAATTCGTCAAAGAAAAACTTTTCTCCTAATTCTGATAATATTTTATAAGGAAATGCTTTTTTTTGCGCTAATTCTTTTCTTAAAGCCCATAATTTTTCAGATCCTTTAAAAGGAATATTTGCAGAAGCTCCAGCACCAGCCATAGGAATAGAACCAGCCATTGTATTTACAATTGGTGGTCTTACTTTTTCAATTTCATCTATTGTAAAATCTTTTTCTTTAAAATTAACATTCGAAAAATCCATGACGTTTCTTAGCAAAGAATCTTGCACATCTCTTGGTACGTCTTTGGTATCAATACCTAATCTGCCCATTAAATTATGCCTTTTTAAATCGAATTCATCTAACTCATAAATGTTAGATTTTAGTAAAATATCAGTTCCATTTTGTTCTAAAATTTTTTCTGTAACGACTATTCTTTTAGGCAAATGCTGTACAGAAGAAAAACTTAAAGTATCACCTTTAGAAACAAATATTCTATAAAAACCTTCATCACTAGAAAAAGTACCTTGTTTTGTTTTTAGGTTGATAACATTCGCATTTTTAACAATACCAATAGAATCTTGAATCTTTCCTCTAATTAATTGTTTTTTTTCTTGAGAAAATAAATGAATTGTTATTGAAAAAAGGAATATAGAAAATAGTAGTTTTTTGTTCATAGCCTAAGTTAGTTCTAACAAATTTCGCTTTTTTTTTGGTACGAATTTGTAAAACAGCTTTTAAACTTATGTTAAAATCCTTAATTTTTTTGAAGCAACGTAATTTCGGTTTTATTTTGAGGAAAACTTTTACTTTCTGTCATTAAAATTGATGTTAATTTCAACAAGTCTTTCTCATTATAATGCGTAATTATATTCTTTTTAAAACAATAATTTAAAAATGGATTGATGTTTTCTGGTTTGATGTTTAAATCCGTTATAAAAAAATCATCGGTGTAAAATTTTCTAATTTTTGATAAAACTGTATCTTCAGTACTAATTTTTTTAAGTATTTTTTTTCGTCGATTATTCCCATTTAAAGCACCAATTAAATTATCTAAACTTACAACAGCTCCAGAACTTAGTTGTATAATTCCATCATCTTTTTTCTTTTTCGAATTTGCGTAAGGTAAATTTAGGGTTTCAGCATTTACAATTACAGCTGGACCTGTCATTATTTCTGGATCTATATAAAAAGTTCCTCTTTTTTGTTCAATTACTATTTCTTCTAATTCGTAAGTTTTTAATTTTAGAGTGATTTTAAAAATTGCTTGCGCTAAAATTTCTTTGGTTACGATTATTTCTTCCGTAATAAAATTTAGGTGAGAAAACTCTAAAACATCGCCAATAGAAGCAGAAATTTCATACAGACCATAATCATTAGAAATAGTTCCTTTGTTGGTGTTTTTATTCACAAGATGAACATCAGAAACAGGCTCTTTATCAAAAAAAAGTTGTCCTGTAATTAATTGATTCTTTTTTTGTCCGTACGTAAATGCACAAAAAAATAGGAAGTAGAGTAGTGGTTGATTTCTCATAGTCACAAAGAAAAGAGAACAACTTCTTAAAAATCTACTAATAGAATCGTAAATTTTTGTTAAACGAAAAAAGCATCATAAATTTTATGATGCTTTTAAGAAAAATTTTAAACTAAATTATTGTTTTTCTATGGTCAACAGTGCTTTTCCTGTTACAGTAGACGTAACATTATTTACAGTAATTGCTTTATTTACATCTGTTTCAATCGTAATTATATTGCCTATGTAAGAAATTACGTTAATATTTAATTGTTCTCCACCTTCACTTAAGGTTAAAATATTATCATTCAAAACCCAAGTGCTCGATAAAAAACCGAAAGTATCATTGAAAAAAAGATTGTCTAAAGGTAATTCTTCTGTAGATTCTTGTCCACCAGCAGTTCTATAAGTAAGCTGAAAAACAAAATCTCCATCTACTACAACTTTGTTTGGATTGTCAGTAAAAGTCATGCTTGCATTTAAATCCTTACCAAATCCTTCACCTGTTAAGGTTGTAATAACTGGACTTGTAACACTTAAAACTGCATTATCCATAGTAACACTTGTTAAGTTCCAAGTTCCCACTAAATCTGGAGCAGGCACAACAACATCAGATGAATTATTTACGCTACAAGCATATAAAAATGATATTAATACAGTTGCAATTAAAATTTTTGTTTTCATAATTTTTTTATTTTTATTGAAGTTCATACTC
>CAXBPL010000133.1:0-4970 GCA_963977615.1 uncultured Polaribacter sp.
GCAAAAAAAAAGTAAGCCTCGTTTTTTTACAAAAACGACGACTTACCAAGTAAACTAATAAAACCAAGTATTAGTAAGAATATGAGAAGTTAGCTTTCTCATAAATTTTTATTCTGTGGCATCTTTATGATCAAAACTTAAAACGCGTTTTAATTTCCATTTCTCGTTTTCTAGAATCCAAAGATGTGTAAATTGTGCAGTGCCTGTTTTGCGAATTTTGTTATTTTCTTTAACGTAAAAATCGTGTTTGCCCTTTTGAATGGCACCATAAATTGTTCCGTTGTTTTTAAGTTGATGTACTTCTAAAGAGTTTTCAACTAATTTTCTTGTATATGTTCCAGGATTTGAACAAATATTGTTTTTAACAGCATTTATAAATTCTTCTCTATTTTGAACACCAACAATATCATGATAAAATTCGATGTCTTCTGCGATTATTAATTCTAATTTATCAACCTCACAATTGTTAAAAGCTCTGTCAAAAATAATACTGTCATTAGCTTTTAATACGTTATAAATTTCAGAATTTTTATCAACCTGAGCATTTGAAAATAAGGAATAGATAAACATTATAAAGACAAAAATAATTTTGTACAGATATGATTTTTCAAAAGGTTTCAAAAACGAATTCATAATTAGTTGGTTGATTTTCTTTTCAAAGAAAAGAGTAAAGAAATCTTGAGGTTTTTTACAACCTCAAGAAATAAAATTTTGGTTGATTAAATTTTTAAAAGCTATTTTTATTTTGCAGAAATACTTCCTCCAGATGTTGATGTTTTATTAATTTTTTTAGGATTTCCCTTAAAATCAATATCTCCACCACTTGTAGCAACTGCATCCAAGTTTTCAGAAGCAAAAATGTTAATATCTGCACCACTTGTAACCTTAACAGTTACATTTTTACTCTCTAAATCATACCCATTTATAGAAGCGCCACTTGTTGCTGTAGCAGTGTGATTGTTGGCAATTCCAGCAATATTAATTCCAGCACCACTTGTTGCTGTTGTACTTACAGAATTGGCATCTAAAGAAAGTCTAATATCTGCACCACTTGTAGCAATAACAGTTATTGTATTCGTTTTTACCATTTCTTCAGTATACACATCTGCACCACTTGTAGCTGTAATTGCTTCTAAATTTGTAACAGTAACATGAATTTTTTTAGCTTCTGCTCTCCAGATATTCTTTTCTGAATAAATTTTTAAAACACCATCATTAATTTCTGTAAAAATAATGTCGTGTAAATTTTCATCAGCTTCTACTACAATTTCATTTTTAGAACCTTGAGTTATGTACAAATCTAAACCTGTACTAATGGTTATTTTGTTAAAATCTGCTTTTGTACTTCTATTTTCGGTAACTACGTTTTTATTTCCGTTAACGCTATTAAACATATTTGCGTTGCAAGAACTTAAAATAGTTGCTAAAAATAGTACTGAAAAAAATGTTTTGATTGATGTTTTCATAATAGTTGATTTTGTTTTACGCTATAAATATATTTTAATAGACGTTTAAAAAGAAAGTTTGGTTGCCCAACTGTCGTTTTTTTGTACTGAATTGTCTAAAAACAACTTAGTCTTCTTTTTTAGGTTCAGTTTTCACTTCAATTTCAATGATTTTTTCATCCTCTTTAACTTCACAATCTGTGCAGATTAAGTTTTTAGGTGTCATTTTAAAGTGATGATCAATCATTTCTTTATCGTAAATATCTTCTTCATTATCAATATTAGATAAAAAGTTTTTAGTGGAAACATCAAAATAAACAGTTACATTTTCTGACAGATAAAAAACAATATTCACTTCTTCATTTTTCCAAATATTTTTAAAGTCTGATAAAAAATAAGCATCTAAAATAATAGTATTGTCTACAGTTTTAAATTTGTATTTTATTTTTTCTGAATTTAAACTTGCGCTACTTTTACTTTTTCCTTTCGATTCTTTTTGGATTATTAAATAGCTTTCATCAGAAGTACTTTTTCTAACATCAACCTTTATATTATTAGTATACACTAATTTCTCTCCATCAATTTCTACTTCTTCTTTACGAGAACTTCTTCTTAAAGTTGATTTGTAATAAATAGTATCATCATTTACCATTTTAACTTTTAGAGTATCATTGGCAACAATATTCAACGTATTTTTTGTTGATGATTGTCCATAATTTGAATGTGATGTTCCAAAATCTAATCCTGTAAAAATCAACGCTAATAAAGAGACAAGCCAAATACCTAATAAAGATAAAGAAGCAGGTTTGCTTAGTTTTTGCACATTGCTAGATAAAATTCTTAAGCCTAAAATAAATAAGATTAAAAATGGAATTCCAATTAGTAACAATCCAGCTACAGTTAATAACCAAACAGGTATTTTAGAATCATAGAAAAATGGTGGATATTCTAAACCATCTACATTTAACCACTCCAAACTTCCAATTGAAAACCCTCCAATAATAAGAGATAAAATAACAGCAGCAGAAACAAATATTATGATGACACCAATAAACTTTCCAATTACCTTAAAAATGGCAAGTATAATTTTACCTATGGTGTCAAAAAAATCGCTTGCTCCGTTATTTTTTTTTGTCTTTGCTGAAAACGTTTTATTCATTTTGTCTGAAAAATCGTTGGCACCATCTTTTATTTTTTCTGATGCTTTGTTGGCAAAAACAGTTACGTTTTCTGACATATTATTAAACTCTTCGCGAATTTTTTTTTCGATATTATCGATGTTTACAGGTTCGCCTTCCATTTGCAATTTTTCTGCAGTTGTTTTTGCTTCAGGTAACAAAATCCAAAGAATAATGTATGCTAAAGGAGAAAAACCAGAGGCCACTAAAACAATGAATAAAATTCTTACCCAAATAACATCAATATTAAAATAATGCCCAATACCAGAACAAACACCACCTAAAAATTTGTCATCTCCATCTCTAAATAATTTTCTGCTAGAAGCTGTATTTCTTTGGTACGAATAACTAGAATCGCTATAAGCTTCTTCTGCATCTGCATAATCTTCTGGTTGCCCCATTATTTTAATGATATCATCAATATCACCTTCATTAATAACTTGTCTAGCATCCGTTATTTTTTCTGATAAAAGCTCACTAATTCTTGCTTCAATATCTGCAATAATTTCATTTTTTCCTTGAGGATCATCACTTAAAGATTTAGAAATAGATTCTAAATATCTTCGTAATTTTTGATAGGCAACTTCATCTATATGAAAGAAAAATCCTCCTAAATTTATGTTGATAGTCTTATTCATTGGTCGTTGATTTTTTACTAGTTACTTGGCTTACTGAGTTAATTAAATTATTCCATGTTTTGCTTAATTCTTTTAAAAACATGCCTCCATTTTCTGTTAAAACATAATACTTTCTTGGTGGTCCAGAGGTTGATTCTTCCCATCTATAAGTTAGTAAACCTGCATTTTTTAATCGGGTTAAAAGCGGATAAATGGTTCCTTCAACCACAATCATCTCAGCCTCTTTTAGCGTTTTGAGTATTTCAGAAGTATAGGCATCTCCATTATTTAAGATAGATAAAATGCAGAATTCTAAAACACCTTTTCGCATTTGTGCTTTTGTGTTTTCAATCTTCATATATTGTTTCTTTGAAAGCCCATCTTAATCTTCCAAAAAGGAAGAAATTGTTGTGTGAGCATTTTGTTTGTTAAAATCATATTTTTAATTTTTAAACTGAATTTACTTCAGCTTTTATTTTTTCTGTTTTCAATATTTTCCCCTTCTTTAAAGGAATTAAGGGAGTCTTTTTTATTTCACAAATTTTATCGTGAATGGATATTTATAATCTTCGCCATTTCTTGCTTTTATAGAGGCTATAATTACCAATGCAATTCCTATAATGTATATAATTCCTGCAATGGATCCAAAGCCTAGAAAGCTATAAAAGTTGTCGAAACCAAAATCGAAATTAATATTTAAATTATTCCAATTTAAGTGATTCCTGTGGTTATTAAATAGAGAACCGAAAGCAAAAGGAATAAATAAGATGGTTAATAAAAACACGTAAAGTGTATAACTGATATTAAAATTTACAGCTTCTTTTCCTTGTTCATCTAAATAAGCGCTTCTATCTTTTAAAGTTTGCCAAGCAATTAAAGGGGTAATAATATTGCCAAATGGAAACATAAAACCTGCAAATGCAGAAATATGAATTAAAAATGCGTTGGTATTTTGGTTGTTGTTTTTCATTTTTTAAATTTGATATAATACTTTCTTATGCAAATATATATCCTTTAAAAGGTATTGTGCAATACATAGTACTATAATTAACATTTTTTTAACATTTGTAAATCCCCTAAAAAGCTTTAAAACTACTGTTATTGTTGACTTTAATTAAATTTTAGCTATCTTTGAAAGCTAATTTAATTTGAATCCGATTTAATTTAACAGTCCATTTTTAAAATATATAAATGAAATTTACACCTGCAAAAGTCAATTTTTTTAACTTTATAAAACTTCCTTTAGCATATTTTGGAGGAGTTAGAGTACAATCAATTACAGACAAAGAAGTTATTGTTACTATAAAACATAGGTGGATGAATCAAAATCCGTTTCAAAGTATGTTTTGGGCTGCACAAGGAATGGCTGCAGAAATGCCAACAGGTATTTTAGTGATGAAGGCAATTTATGATTCTAAGCGTAAAGTATCGATGTTAGTGACACATCAAGAAGCAGATTTTTTTAAAAAAGCAACTGGTAGAATTACATTTTCTTGTACTGGAGGAAATGAAATTAGAGAAGCCATTCAAAAATCGATAGCAACAGGAGAAGGACAAAAAATTGTTTTAACTTCTGAAGGAAAAAATAAAGATGGAGTAGTGGTTTCTAACTTTAATTTTCATTGGAGCTTAAAAGTGAAACCGTAAATTATTGTTTCTTTTTATATAATTGAGGTCTTTCTTCAGTATAATCACAATCTTGAAAAATTCCACAAGAAACATTGGTGCGT
>CAXBPL010000134.1:0-4960 GCA_963977615.1 uncultured Polaribacter sp.
TTTAAAATTCAATTAAATCAATACACACAGAGTGTTATTTACACAACACGGTGTTACAAACAGTTAGTTTTTCAATTCGTTGTTTAGATTCTCAAAAATCAATTCAATTTTTTTGTCATTTGAATTACTAATTATTTCTTTAATTTTTTTTCTTAATTCAATATGATGTTTTGAGTCGAGTAGATTCCATATTTTCAATAACATACTGCTTAAAAAATTTGAAATATCAATTCTGTTTTCTTTTTCAAATGTTGTTCCTCTCTCTATTAAATTCATTACAGGAATAAAAGAATTAACAGTTCCTTTTTTAAATTTCTCAATACTAGATTTTTTTTCTATTCTGTCTTTTTCGGAAATCCTTGACATAAAATCTAAATACGTGATTGCTTTATGAGTACTTACTAAAATATGGTATTTATAAACTTCAGTTTCTTCTTTTTGGTAATTTATATTTTCTGTTGATTCATAAATATTTAATAAATCAAGCAGAAGTTTTCTCGATAATTTAGCTTCTTTAGAAAAATTTTTCAAGTTGTTAGGAGATTTTTCATAGACAAGAGGTAAACTGCTAAAAATTTTATGAAATAATTTTCCATATTTTTCACTTCCAAATTTAGGCATTGAATTTGGTTGACTTTTTTTAAGTTCTAATAAAGTTTTTAGGCTGTTTTCTAAATCTAAATCTGTCCAACTCTCATTTATATCTTTTATTCCTAATTCATAATATCCTTTCAATACTTTAGATTCATCTTTCTCAATATTTTGACAAGAGATAATTGTACTAGATAGAAATATTATTATAAGTAGGATTTTTTTCATAATTGTTTGTAACTCGTTATATAACAACTTTTAGTACACATATCCCGTCAATTTAACCTGATATGGCACTTTTTAAGTTACTGTTATTCTGTAAATATAATTAAATTTTATAGTATTTAAAGTTGCTCTACAATTTTCACATCAACCTTATACAAAGTGTCAAAAATTTCAAAAATGTTTTCAGCTTCTTTTTTTCTGATAGAAATGATAAACTCGCAAGCCAATTCCATTTTTTGATTTTCGAGCGTAATATTTTTCTCTTTGATAATTCGCATTACTTTATTCATCATATCGTACTCAAAGTTGAGTTGATAGAAGATATCAATGGTTTTTTCTACGATGGTTGAGGTTTCCAAAGTAAGTTGAGCAGAAGTTTTGTAGGCATTTATCAAACCACCAACACCTAATTTTGTGCCACCAAAATAACGTACAGAAACAATTAAAATATTGGTAACTTCAAAAGATTGAATTTGCCCATAAATAGGCATTCCAGCAGAATTGTTGGGTTCTCCATCATCATTGGCTCTATATTTTATGTCTTCAATACCAATTTGGTACGCATAACAAAAATGACGAGCTGTATGATGTTTTTTCTTTAATTCCTCTAAACAATCTTTTACATCATCTTCATGGAGTACAGGAAATGCGTAGCCAAAAAACTTACTATTTCTGTCTTTAAAAAGTGTTTCTTCAGAGGGTTTTAAAATTGTTTTGTAACTATCATTTTCCATTAGGCTAAAGCTACAATTACAATTCCTAAAATAGCCAATGCAACTCCAATTTTATTTTTGATGCTAAATTGTTCTTTAAAAATTAGAATTCCAACCAAGGTTGATAAAACTACAACTCCAACATTGTTAATGGTAAATAAGGTAGAACTTTCAAAACCTTCTGTTTGCAAAGCTTTGATTAAAAAGACAATCGAAAAATAATTTGGAATTCCTAAAGCAATTCCTGCAATTACATTTTTAAAACCAAAAGCTTCTCTTTTTTTAATGGATTGTATCAATAATACAAATAGCGAAAAAATGGCTGCAATACCAAACAGACTTCCAGAAAAAATGGAAACGTCGCTTTTGGGAACAAACATTACTTCTACATATTTTAAAGTGGTATCAATAGTTCCTGATCCTAAAAAAAGCAAAATAGGAAAGAGTAAACCTGCCTTTTTTGAATCGACTTTTTCTTCTTTTACTGAAGCTAAATACACAGCAATTAATGCAATGATAATTCCAATAACTTTTAAGAAAGTTACAGATTCGTTATATAAAAATACGCCAAAAACAACAGGAATTACCACAGACATTTTTCCTGCAACAGACGCTGCAGAAACGCCATTTCTTTGAGCTGTCATTGCCATAACAAAAAATATAGCCACAAATAAAGCGCCTAAAAATAAAGCGCCAACAAACCAAGGCTGACTTGGAATTTCTGCAAAAGAAAATTCTCTTTCTGCAAATGCGAAACCTAATGAAAAAGCAACAATATAATTGATAAAAATAGCTTTTAAAATATCGACTTTATAAATGCCAAAATATTTGAAAACAACAAATAAAGTTGTCGCTATTAAAATGCTAAAAAATAGGTAAATCAAAAGAAATTGTTTTTAGTAAATAATTCAGTAACATCTTCTTCTCCTGGCATTAAATTCCAAGTGTTAATGCCTAAAATGTTTGCTGAATCTGTGTTTTCTTTTAAATCATCTACAAACAAAGTCTCTTCTGCAATTAAATTATTTTCATTTAAAACAAATTTATAAATTTCAGTATCTGGTTTTCTGAAATTAATTTCGTGCGATAAATAAAATTGTTCAAAACAATCTTTAAAGTCGTTATAAAATTCATCACCCAAAGAATCTTGCACCCATTTAATGTGCAAATCGTTTGTGTTGCTCAATAAAAATAATCGGTATTTTTTACTGTCTGCTAATTTTTTCAAAAATCCTAAACGTTCTCTAGGGAAATCTAATAAAACAGCATTCCAAGCATCAATTAATTTGTCTTTAGGAATTCTAAATTTATCATGAAAAAAATTGAGAAATGCATCAGTGGTCATCAAACCTTTTTCATAATTTTGATACACTTGTATCATTTCGTCTGTAATTTTTGAAACTCCTAAAGCAGCCATGGCTTTGTAAGTTCCTTCTTTATCTAAGTTGATAAATATGTCTCCAAAATCGAAGATGATGTTTTTAATCATTGGTATATATTTTTAGAATATCGTTTTTAATATTTTTTGTTGTTGTAATTTTTGCTGATAAAATAGGTGCTTTGATGCCTTTTTCGAAAGAATTATCTCCTGTAAAAACCATTGCTTCATCCCACAGGTTGGCATCAATAAAAGTTTGTAAAGTCTGTGTGCCACCTTCAATAATTACAGATTGAATGCTGTGTTTTTGTAAAACAGCACAAATTTGTTCAGCAAAAGCCCCTTTTAATTTCCCCAAAGGGGAAAAACTGATGTGTTCAAAAATTATATTTTCACTGTTGATAAGGGTTTTAAACTCTTTGTTTTTTTTATCAATAATAAAAATTGTCTTTGCACTTCCATCATAAACGTTTGCATTTTTAGGAATTCGTAAGTTTTTATCCAGTACAATTCTTGTTGGGTTATTTCCTGTCCAACTTCTTACATTTAATTTAGGATTATCAGCAATTGCAGTATTTGTGCCCACTAAAATGGCATGTTCTTGCGCTCTTAATTTATGTACTAATTGTTGAGAATACGTATTTGAAATCCAAACTGGCTTTTTTTCATCTTTACTCAAAGGAGCAACAAAACCATCTTTAGTTGCTGCCCATTTTAAGATTATAAATGGTCGTTTTTTATCTTGAACCGTAAAAAATCGTTTGTGATGTTTCTTGCATTCATCTTCTAAAACACCAACAATTACGTTAATTCCTGCATTTTGTAAACGTTCAATGCCTTTGCCAGCAACCAAACTATTTGAATCTACAGTGCCAATAACTACATTTTTAAATTGATGTTTTACCAACAAATCTGCACAAGGTGGAGTTTTGCCAAAATGGGAGCAAGGTTCTAAAGTAACATAAATTGTTGCGTCCTTTAAAATGGTTTTGTTTTTAACCGAATTTACAGCATTTACTTCTGCATGATTATTACCATAATTACTTGTAAAACCTTCGCCAATAATTTTATCATCAACAACAATTACAGCACCAACACTTGGGTTGGGTCTTGTTGTACCAAGTCCGTTTTTGGCAATTTGTAAACAGCGTTTTATGTAAGTTTCGTGATTGATAGCTAGTTAAAATTTTATGTTTATATCCTGAGTTTTATCGACTAAAAAATCTTTTTGAAACCCAAGAAAAGAATACACTAAATCTCCTTGAATTCTAACAGTTACTTTTTTACTTAAAAGCGAATTGATCAAACCACCTAAAAGTCCGTTTTTGTCTGAATTTAAAAGGTTTTTAGTTGGAATATTTGCCAATAATGGAATGGAAAATTCTTTTTTGGCTGGTACATTAAAATCCTCAGAAAAAAGTTGAGCAACTTCTGAATCGTTGATTAAAATTTTTAGATTATCAGTAGAAATATTGCCACCAACATCGTTTGGATTTTCAAAAAAAGCCATGGCTTTTAGTTTTATAGTATCTGCTGCATAGCTGATCACTTCTATGTTATCAACTTTAACAAAAATAGGTTCTTTATGAACAGTACAACTATATATCAATAAAAATAAACCTATAAAATAGAATGCTTTTTTCATTAAAAATCTTTAAAAAATTAGGTAACTTGCTCTTGCAAAAATACAGTATTAAATGACAAGTGAAGATTTTATCATTAGAGAAATAACCAGCGAAGATAATTCTCAAATGGCAGTAGTTATTAGAGATGTAATTGTAGAAATGGGCGCACCAAAAGTAGGTACAGCGTATGCAGATGCTGCAACCGATAAAATGTTTGAAACCTATCAAAAAGAAAAAGCAATTTATTATGTGGTTGAATATAACCATAAAATTGTGGGTGGTGCAGGTATTGCCAAGTTGGATAATTTTGAAGGAAATACGTGTGAATTGCAAAAAATGTACTTTTTACCAACAATTAGAGGTGTAGGATTGGGAACAAAACTAATTACAAAATGTTTGGAGAAAGCAAAAGATTTTGGTTTCGAAAA
>CAXBPL010000135.1:0-4952 GCA_963977615.1 uncultured Polaribacter sp.
GAATTTGAAGCAGCAGGAATCGAATATTTGCATGTTGTAGATTTAGATGGCGCAAAAGCTAGTGAGATTATCAACTATAAAGTTTTAGAGCAAATTGCATCAAAAACCAATTTAAAGATTGATTTTGGTGGTGGTTTAAAATCGAATAAAGATTTAGAAATTGCTTTTAATTCTGGCGCAAATCAGATTACTGGAGGAAGTATTGCTGTAAAAAATGCAGAAATTTTTGAAAGCTGGATTGCAACTTATGGATCCCAAAAAATAATTTTAGGAGCCGATTTTTATCCAGATAATTCAGGAGGAAAAATAGCGACAAATGGTTGGCAAGAAGAAAGTTCTTTAGAATTAATTCCATTTATAGCTGATTATCAGCAAAAAGGAATTCAATACATAATTTGTACAGATATTTCTAAAGACGGAATGTTACAAGGACCAAGTTTCGATATGTATCAACAGATTTTATCCGAAGTAAAAAATATAAAGCTAATTGCTTCTGGAGGAATTTCAGCGTTTGATGAATTGCCGAAATTAGTAGCATTAGGTTGTGAAGGTGTAATTATTGGAAAAGCGATTTATGAGAATAAGATTAGCTTGAAACAGTTAGAAAAATTTATCTTAAATAACTAAATGTTATTTCGATTTATTTCTGAATTATAAAAAGTTCTCGATACAATTTCGATGAAAAATCGAAATCACTCGAACTGACATTATGGATATATATTTAAAATAATATCCATAATTATAAAAATATTAACGAATTAGTTCCTTCCCTTTGGGAAGGTTAGGATGGGCTTATGTTAACAAAAAGAATAATACCTTGTTTAGATATTAAAAACGGAAGAACTGTAAAAGGTGTTAATTTCGTGAATTTAATTGATGCTGGAGATCCTGTAGTTTTAGCAAAACAATATGCAGATTTAGGAGCAGATGAACTGGTTTTTTTAGATATTTCTGCTACTTTAGAAGGTAGAAAAACCATGCGTGAAATGGTTTTAAAAGTTGCTGAACAAGTAAATATTCCGTTTACAGTTGGTGGAGGAATATCCTCTGTAGAAGATGTAGATGTGCTTTTAAAATGTGGAGCAGATAAAGTTTCTATTAATTCATCTGCAGTAAAAAGACCAGATTTAGTAAACGAATTAGCAGATAAATTTGGGAGTCAATGTGTGGTAGTTGCCATAGATGCAAAACAAATTGATGGAGAATGGGTTGTGCATTTGGCTGGAGGAACCATCCCAACAGAATTGAATTTATTTGATTGGGCAAAGGAAGTTGAAAAACGTGGAGCAGGAGAAATTTTATTCACTTCTATGAATAATGATGGTACAAAAGCAGGTTTTGCAAATGAAGCTTTGGCTAAATTATCTACAGAATTAAATATTCCAATTATTGCTTCTGGTGGAGCAGGAACTGTACAGCATTTTATTGATACTTTTGTTGATGGGAAATCGGATGCAGCTTTAGCAGCAAGCGTTTTTCATTTTGGGGAAATTCCGATTTTAGAATTAAAACAAGAATTGAAAGAGCATAATATTCCAGTTAGAATATAAAATGTCAGTTCGAGCGCAGTCGAGAACTATTAACTTCTCGACTGCGCTCGAAGAGACACTAAAATAAAAAATATGAACATAGATTTCAATAAAAATAATGATGGTTTAGTGCCAGCAATCATTCAAGATGCCACCACAAAAAATGTGTTGATGTTAGGTTATATGAATGAAGAAGCTTTCAAAAAAACGCAAGAAACTAAATTAGTTACTTTTTTTAGTAGAACTAAAAAGCGTTTGTGGACCAAAGGTGAAGAAAGTGGAAATGTATTGAATTTGGTTGCTATGAAACTAGATTGTGATAATGATACTTTGTTGATTTCTGTGAATCCTAAAGGACCCACTTGTCATACAGGAACTGATACTTGTTGGAGTGAAGAAAACAATTCGAACTTTGGATTTTTATCAACTTTAGAAAATGTTATTACAGAAAGAGTTGCCAATAAAGACACCCAAAAATCTTATGTTGCAAGTTTGTTTGATAAAGGCATCAATAAAATTGCGCAAAAAGTAGGTGAGGAAGCTGTAGAAACAGTTATTGAAGCTATGGATAACAATGATGAGTTATTTTTATATGAGTCTGCAGATCTATTATTTCACTATTTAATGTTATTGCAAGCGAAAGGGTTTACTTTAAAAGATATAGAAGCTGAATTGATAAAAAGACAAAAATAACGTTTTTTAAAAATTTTATGGAACTGCTGTAAAAACGATGGTTTTTCCATAATTAGGATATTCACCTGAGGCAAAAACCATTCTAGTTTCAGTAAGTTCTTCTAATTCGAGTATAAAAAGGCGAGATGTAAATTTTTCATCTGAACTTTCTCCTCTACTTACATTTAAGTAAACTTTACCAATATCGTCGTAAAATTTATATGTAAAAGTAGCTTGCTGATCTGTAGGATTGTCATAGAAACAAGAGTTATTACCAAGTATTGTTTGAACTTCATTTGTGTCATCAAAAAATGTAAATTCATCATCTGTATAACAGTCGTTAAATTCACTTAATACGTTAGATTCATAATTAAGAAAAAAGCTTTCAACTACCCATTTTTTAGAACTATTTGCATGTATTTTTTGTAAATCGTTGATATTGTATCTCACATCTAGTTCGTTATCGTCTTTACTACAGTTATATAAAAATAAAGTTGAAATAATTAAGACTAAAGAGTAAATACGTTTCATAGAGTGGTTTTTGTTTGAAAAATTTATAAATAAACAATTATGGTGCCAAATGTATATTCTTTTTTGAAAATTAAAATAATAAAATAGCCTAACTATTGATCAATTCTAAAGTCACCAGATACACATTTTGTTTGGTCATTTTTGCTTTTAACCATGCATAAAAACTCATCATAAAAATGTCTTCTTTATCTTTATCAATAAAATTAAAAGATCTTTCTACTTTGTTATAGAATTCTTTAGAAACTACTTTTTCTGGGGTTTTATAATAGATTTCTACTAGTTTTAAATAGGTGATTACATTTTCTTGATCTATTTCTTTTAAGTGCTTAAAGTAATTTTTTTTGAAACTTTTTAAACGAGATTCTACCAAATTTATATTTCCACAATCTATTTGTAGTAAAATATCAATTAAATTCTTTTTAATCGTCCAAACTAAACCTGCTTTTTCAAGGTACCATTTGTCTGTATGAACTAATTTAGATAATAAATTTTGTGCTTTCGTTAAGGATTTATTTTGAAAATAACATACAATTAAAGACAGATAAATATCCAATTGATGAATAATATTGACGTTTTTTTTATCAATAGAATTCTCTAAAAGTTGAATGGCTTTTTCTTGTTTTTCTGTATAATTATAATTCAACGCAAGTAACAAATTGTGTTTCGAAGAAAATTCTTTCAAATATTTTTGCTTGTTTTCTTTCATGTAAAAATTCATCAATTCTAAATATTTTAAAGATTGATTGAACTTTTTATTTCTAAAAAATATGTTAGAGATTACGTATAGAATTTCGATATGATAAAATGTTTGTTTGTTTTTAGAAGTATGGTTTTTTACAATTTTATAAGTGTCTACAGCAAAATTTGTAATGTTGTAATAATCGAATTTTTGAGAAGAAGAAATTGTGGTTATTTGTAAAAGTTGATATAATGATTTGAAAGACAGTAAACTTATATCTAAATTGCTTTGTTCTTTTAAAGTGCTTTCAATCAGTTTTTTAATATCGATAGTTGTTTTCTTTTGTTGATATTCATTTAGCGATTTTCTGATGTTAGCATAGGCAATATTTAAATTGTCTTCTTGAATTAACTGCTGCTGATTTTCTTTAAAGTCATGAATAATCTCTTCTAAATTTAAAGTTTCATGTTGATGTGCATATTGTATTTTAGTGTGATAAATTTCATTTAAAATTGAAAATAATTGATGTTCAGTAGCAACAATTCTAGCTTTCTCTAAAATTTGATATCCGACTTCAATTTGCTCTTTCTGAAGAAAATTTCTTGCAGCAATTATATATTTTATCAATCGAATATCTAAAGAATTTTCTTCTTTGATGCTTGTATTTGCAGTAAAATCGATTAAAGATTGAAACAAACGTTTTCTTAAAGCATGCAAAGCTACTTTGTTTTGTTTCCCGTAAATTTTTTCTGATATTTCTTGAGAAGAATAATTATCTGCTACTAATAATTTTACTAATTGAATGTTTTTAGCATCTTTTCGTTTGTTCTTTTTATCTAAATAATGGATGAATTCTTGCTGTTTATCCTTATTTAGAGTTCTTAAAATTTCATTTAATTGAATCATTATGTCGTCAGTAAATAGTTGATAAATATACTGAATTATATAATTAATGTTTAATTTATTTAAATTAAGTCGTCAGTTAGTGTTGAAAATAGTGTTTATAGAACTTTAAAACTGTTGCAAATTTGTATCATAATTATTAAACTAAATAGTATGAATTATCAAACAACAGTTTCATCTAATGAAGAAACTAAAAAACAGAAAAAAAGTAATAAGTCTACAAATGAAATAGATCAAAAACCAACAGCAGCTTATGTTGGTGCAACTTGGGGAATTGTAATTATCGGATTACTTTCTTATTGCATTGGTTTGTGGAATGCAAGTATGGAGTTGAATGAAAAAGGGTATTATTTTGCCATTCTTTTAATGGGAATTTATGCTGTGATTTCGCTTCAAAAAGCAGTGAGAGACAAAGCTGAAAACATTAAGGTAAGTGATATGTATTATGGAATAAGTTGGGTTGTAGCAATTGCTTCGATACTTTTGTTAATTATCGGTTTAAGAAATGCAGATTTAGCTTTGAGTGAAAAAGGTTTCTATGGAATTTCCTTTTTATTGAGTCTTTTTGGCGCAATTACTGTTCAAAAAAACACAAGAGATATTGATTTTATCAACACTAAAAATGAAGAAGAATAGTT
>CAXBPL010000136.1:0-4895 GCA_963977615.1 uncultured Polaribacter sp.
TTGCCTGAAAAAGGCAAAAGGATGCCATTTCAATCGCTAACGCAAACTTTTGCCAACCAATAGAATTTAGAATTTCTTAAAAGCCAAAAAAAACTATAAATGTCATTTTGGAATATTATAAAAAGTTTAGATTTTAAACAACTATGGGTGCTGTTTCTATGGTTTCTACAGCATCCATTATTTATGTTTGCAACTGCAAAAGCAACATATTTTACAATTAGAATTGCGCAAAAAGAATTTCCAGACATTCATGATCAGCATAATAAAGCAAACGCATTTCGTCACGCTTTGTGGAATTTGCTAATCGCAAAAGAAAGTGCTAAATTTAGTTCAGATTTAGACGCTGTTTTAAGTTGGACAAAAAGAATTACAGATTGGCATGAAGAATTTTCTCCCAACAAACAAATGCCAAAATTGATGGACTTGCATAATAACAAATTCGGACGAGATAAATTTCCAAAATGGAAAGAAGAATCTAAAGCTAGAATTGTATTTCTTCTTAAAAATGAATTTTCCAGTGCAGTTCAAGTAAAACATACATCAGAATTCAAAAATTTAGAAAACCAATTAGTTTATTTAGAAAAATAAATTATTTTTAGAAAAGAAAAATCAGCTGAAAATGATAAAAAACATTGTTTTAGGAATTAAAGAATATACAGGAGCTTTTGCATTAATTTCTGAATTAAAACTCTGGAAATATTTTATAGTCCCTATTTTAATAAGCATTCTTACTGCTGTTTTAATTGGAGTAGAAGTGTATGTTTTATATGATAATGTTGGTGGCGTAATTGCTAAATTATGGATTTGGGATTGGGGAAAAGAAGGTTTTACTGCCATTAGTAATTTTGTTGGTGGAATTATTGTTTTGGTCATTGGTTTAATTTTATACAAGCATATTATTATGGCTTTTTCTGCGCCATTTATGAGTCCTGTTTCAGAAAAAATTGAACATCATTATTATGGAGAAACAAAACATTTACACAGAAAAACAAGCAATACAGAGCAATTAATAAGAGGAATCAGAATTAATGTTAGAAATTTAATTCGCGAACTTTTAATTACGTTTCCAATTTTACTATTAAAATTCATTCCAATTGTAAATATATTTTCAACCATTTTATTGTTTATAGTTCAAGCGTATTATGCAGGTTTTGGAAATATGGATTATACTTTAGAACGTCATTTAAATTATAAAGAGAGCATTAATTTTGTCAGAAAAAATAAAGGTTTTGCAATCGGAAATGGAATTGTTTTTATGCTTTTTTTATTAATTCCTGTTATTGGAATTATTATTGTTTTACCACTTTCTGTAACAGCTGCATCTAAAAAAACGGTTAAATTGATGCACAACAAACACGAGATTGTTTATGAAAAATAAATTTTAAGTCTTATTCTGATGCTTAATTTAACTATAAAATTTTTGTAAAGTTTTCGAAACTCTCCTGCAAGGTTTCTAAAACCTTGTAGGTATTTGAAATTATCATTAGTGTTTAAAACTATCAAATAATTATGAAATTAGAAATTTTAGAAAAAGATAAATATTATCATATCTACAACAGAGGAATTAATGGAGAAACCATATTCAAAACTGATGAAAATATGCGTTATTTTCTAAAGTTAGTCGAAAAATATCTCACTCAAAATATAACTATTTTATCTTATTGTTTAATTCCAAATCATTATCATTTTTTAGTAAGAATAGATTGTGAGCCAGAAACTGCAACACAAGTTTTTTCAAATTTATTTAATGCGTATGCAAAAGCGTTCAATAAACAACAAGATCGAACAGGAAGTTTATTTGAAAAACATTTTAGAAGAAAAAATATTGATTCTGAAGAATATTTGAAAAATATTATTTTTTATATTCATAAAAACCCACAGACTCATAAATTAATTTCAGATTTCTCTAAATATGAATTTTCATCTTATTTAGGTATTTTGAAAAAGACATCAAATATAACCTCAATTCAAGATGTCATTTCTTTGTTTAATGATGTTGATAATTTTACTTATTGTCATAAAAAAGAAATTAGTAATAAAGACCTACAAGGTTTTGAAAACCTTGCAGGTCAGAAAGAAGATTTTGCAATTTTTAAGAAAAAGAAAGTTAGTATGAAAAATAAATTTTACAAATACATAGAAAATTTACAAGATACAATTACATCAACTTTAGAAAAAGTAGATGGAAAAGCTACCTTTGAGGAAGACCTTTGGGAAAGAAAAGAAGGTGGAGGAGGAAGAACCAGAGTGATAGAAAATGGTGCAATCTTCGAAAAAGGAGGTGTAAATATTTCTGCAGTTCATGGTGAATTACCTGAAGCTTTAAGAAATCAATTTAAAGTAAAAGAAGGTAATTTCTTTGCTTGTGGATTGAGTTTGGTTTTGCATCCTATCAATCCATTTATACCAACTGTACATGCAAATTGGCGTTATTTCGAAATGTACGATGCTGATGGAAATATTGTAACTCAATGGTTTGGTGGTGGTCAAGATTTAACTCCTTATTATTTGTTTGATGAAGATGCAACACATTTTCATTCGGTTTGTAAATCTGCTTGTGATCAACATCATCAAGAATTTTATCCGAAGTTTAAGAAAACCTGTGACGAATATTTTTGGAATGCACATAGAAATGAAGCAAGAGGAATTGGAGGTTTATTTTTTGATTATTTAAAAGAAAACGAAGAATTTTCAATTGAAGATAGATTCAATTTTGTGACAGAAGTTGGGAATAGTTTTTTAGAAAGCTATGTGCCAATTGTTGAAAAAAGAAAAGAATTAAAGTTTACAAAAGAACATAAAGATTGGCAAGAAGTAAGAAGAGGAAGGTATGTAGAATTTAATTTAGTGCACGATAGAGGAACGCTTTTTGGCTTAAAAACCAATGGTAGAATTGAAAGCATTTTAATGAGTTTGCCACCAATTGTGCAATGGAAATACAATCATCAACCAGAAGAAAACTCAGAAGAAGCTAAACTTTTAAAAGTTTTGGAACATCCCAAAGATTGGATTTAATCTTATAATTTTGTTTTATAAAAACCTTAAGTTAATGCTTAAGGTTTTTCTTTTTAATAAGGTTACATTTTAAAATTGATTCTTAAGTTTTAGAAATGTTGATGTGAATTTCGTAAAATAAATGCAATTAATGCTTTAAATAAAACAGAATATATATTTATTTTAAATTAAAATTAAGAATAGTTTAAAGACGTTAATTTTTAAACTATTTTTTTTTATGATATATTTAAATGTAGAATCATCACTTTTTTGTATTTTTACAATCTCTTAAAACAGATAAAAATGGCAATTTTTGAATTAAAGCTCCCTAAAATGGGCGAAAGTGTTGCAGAAGCAACAATCACTTCTTGGTTAAAAGAAGTTGGTGATACTATTGAATTGGATGAAGCTGTTGTAGAAATTGCAACAGATAAAGTAGATTCAGAAGTGCCAAGTGAAGTAGAAGGAAAGTTGATTGAAATTCGTTTCCAAAAAGATGACGTTGTTGCTGTTGGAGAAACAATTGCTTTGATAGAGACTGATGGAGATAGTGCTGGTTCAGAGAATGCTGCTCCAAAAAAAGTTGAAGAAACTTCAAAAGAAGTTAAGGAAGTGGAAAAAACAGTTGAAAAAGCTGCTGAAGTTATAGCAACTCCAATTGCTAAAAACTCTGATTCTGGTAAATTTTATTCGCCTTTAGTAAGAAATATCGCTCAAACAGAAGGTGTTTCTATGGACGAATTAGAAACAATTTCTGGAACAGGAAAAGATAATAGAGTAACAAAAGACGATATTTTATTGTACTTAAAAAATAAAGGTACAGGAACTCAAAAAGAAACTTCGGCTAAAGTTGAAACACCAAAAACAACTCAAAAAGTTGCTGAAAAAGTGGTTTCAAAAGCAAGTCCTGTTTCAGTAAATGGAGGTGATGAAATCATTGAAATGAGCAGAATGGGTAAATTGATTGCAAAACATATGGTAGATTCTGTTCAGACTTCTGCTCATGTACAATCGTTTATTGAGATTGATGTGACCAATATTGTAAAATGGAGAGGTAAAGTAAAAGATGCTTTCTTAAAAAGAGAAGGAGAGAAATTGACTTTTACGCCAATTTTGATGCATGCAATTGCTGCTACTATAAAAAAATATCCAATGATAAATATTGCTTTAAATGGCGATACTATCATTAAAAAGAAAAATATAAATTTAGGAATGGCTGCTGCTTTACCTGATGGAAATTTAATTGTGCCTGTAATTAAAAATGCAGACCAGTTAAATTTAGTTGGTATGACAAAAGCTGTGAATGATTTGGCAAATAGAGCAAGAAATAACGCTTTAAAACCAGATGAAATTCAAGGAGGAACTTATACTGTTACTAATGTTGGTAGTTTTGGTTCTGTAATGGGAACACCAATAATTAATCAACCACAAGTTGCTATTTTAGCTTTAGGAGCTATTAGAAAAGTGCCTGCAGTTATTGAAACTCCAGATGGAGATTTTATTGGAATCAGACAAAAAATGTTTGTTTCACATTCTTACGATCACAGAGTTGTAAATGGTGCTTTAGGTGGTATGTTTATTAAAACTTTAAAAGAAATCTTAGAAGCTTGGGATTTAAACGCTGATTTTTAGGTCATCTTTAAATATAATTTATAAAACGCTTGGAATTTTCCAAGCGTTTTTTTTGTTTATGGTTTTGTTGTTTTAAGATTGAAATTCAAGAAATCGCTAGCGCTCGTTTTAAACGAGTGCCGTCAAAAAATATCAAAACAAGAATTGTACTCGCTGAGCACTAGCTTGTATTTTTTTGTTTTTACTTTTTAGAAAACAACCACCAATTCATATCTCTACTAATTTTAAAACCCAATTTTTCATAAAGTCCAATTGCTGGGTTTCCTTTA
>CAXBPL010000137.1:0-4884 GCA_963977615.1 uncultured Polaribacter sp.
CTATGATTTCTGGGGCTGAAACTTTTTGAACTGCCTCTAAAAATCGATCAAAAGAAATCGGTTTTAATAAATAATCAACCACATTTAAATTGAAACCATCTACTGCATAATCTCTATAAGCTGTTGTAAAAATTATTTGCCCTTTATTGTTGATGATTTTAGCCAAACTTAAACCATTAATTTCTGGCATATTAATGTCTAAAAAAAACAAATCAGCCTTATGATTTTGCATAAGAACAATTGCTTCAGAAGCATTTTTACAGCTTTCTAATAATTCTAAATTTGGAGATTTATCAATGTAAGATGCTATAATTTCTCTAGCCATTGGTTCATCATCTACAATAACACATTTTAATTTATTCATCATTTTTTTACAGGGATTTTCAAATTGACTTTAAACATTTTATCTTCATGTAAAATTTCTAGAAAATACTGTTTTTGATACAACATTTCTAATCGTTTTTGTATGTTTTCTAAACCAATTCCATTTTTAGAATTTTCTTTTTTTATTGATGAATTTTCAATCGTAAAATTCAATTCATTTTTATCTAATTTTAAATTGATATTCACTTCTACAACTCCATCAATTTGTGTTCCGTGTTTAAAAGCATTTTCTACAAATGGTAATAATAACATAGGTGAAATTTCAAAAGTATCAACATTAATCTTTTTATGAAAATTGATTTGTAAACTCTCTTGAAAGCGCGATTTTTCTAGAGAAATATAATCTTCAATATGAGTGATTTCATCTTGCAAATACACCAAAGGTTTATCAACTTGATATAAAATATAATCTAACAGACTAGATAGTTTTAAAATCATTTCTGGTGCTTGATCAGATTTTCTCAAGGCAAAACCATACAAAGTATTTAGTGTATTAAACAAAAAATGTGGATGAATTTGCATTTTTAAAAACTTCAACTCTTGTTCTTTTAGTTGCAATTGTGTTTGTAAAAATTTGTTTTCTAAAGTCTTTTTTTCTTCTAAAGATTTAAAATTATGCTTTAGAATTTTAAATGCACTGGCTAAAACAATAATTAACAAAACGCACACTAAAATTACTCCAGAATTCTTGGTTAATCCTGGCATTTTTTGATATTCTAAATTATAAAAAAAGACAAAACCAAAAACTACAGTCATTAATACAGCACAAACAATAAAAACACAAGCGTAAAAAGTGTATAATGCAAAGAGCTTATGTTTTTTGACAATTAAAAAATCAGGAATTAAATGATATATAAATGCGTAAGAAGAAACTATTGAAATGAAACTTAATAATGTAGAAAACCAAAATATAAAGTTTTCGTTTTTAGAACCAACACTAAAAAAAATGTAGAAAAAAAACCAAACAACAAACCAAAAAAGAAGATGTAAAAATACTTTCTCTAAAATTTTAAATACATTTTTATGCATCTTGTAAATTAACTAATTTTTAAATTTCTTTCATATAAAAATAGACGAAATACCAAATTAACAAGTGTTTCTACAGTATTTATAAAGAATCCTATAAAAATACGATATTTGTTAAAACCCAAACCAAATTAGTAATTGGTCGCTAAAATAATTTCAGAAACTATGTATCAAATACTTTAGCAACATAATCTTAAAAACACATATTATGAATTTTATTATGGATGGTGGACCAATTTTTATGGTTCCTTTATTACTCTTATTAATTACAATTATTATTTTATTTGCAAAAGGGTTAAAAAATAACACAGAAAAAACTCACAAACTCATTAATTCTTTAGCATTATTTTCCTTCGTATTTGGAGTTTTAGGTTTTGTAATTGGTATGTTAGGAGCTCTAGATGATATATCTCACGCAAATAATATTGCACCTCAAGTTTTAGCTGGTGGATTTAAAATCGGCTTACTTTCTCCTACTTTTGGAATGGTCATTTTTTTAATAGGAAAATTGTTTACCATTATTTTAACTTCGATGAAAAAATAAAATCAATTATCTTTTTTTCAATTAAAAAGCATCATTTCTAAAATTAGAACTGATGCTTTTTTGTTTGTATTTTTGCAAAAATGAAAATCAAAAAAGTTTTTTTATTATTAAATGGCGAAACTCCAAATGAAGTTCCAGATATATCAAAATATGATATGATTTGTGCAACTGATGGCGCTTATCAATATTTAAAAAAACACAACATTTTACCTAATTTTATTGCTGGAGATTTTGATTCTTTACAAGAAATTCCAAAAGAAATTGAAGTGATAAAAACACCAAATCAAGATTTTACAGATTTTGATAAAATATTGCAAATCTTATTTGACAAAGGTTTTAATCATATTGATGTTTTTGGTGCAAGTGGAAAAGAACAAGATCATTTTTTAGGGAATTTACACACAGCAATTCAGTTTAAAGAAAAACTTAAACTTACGTTTATTGATAATCACAGTCGTTATTTTTTAGCTGATAAAAGCACAAAAATTTCTGATTGCAAAGACAAAATTGTTTCTTTAATTCCGTTTCCAAAAGCCACTAATATTATTACTGAAGGTTTGGAATATCAATTAAATAATGAAAATTTAGTTTTTGGAGAACGAATTGGAACCAGAAATAAAGGCATTCAAGATACAGTTAAGGTTACTTTTGAAAATGGGGAATTGTTTATATTCATCAACCATACATAAAAAATATGAGTAGAAAAATAAAATTATTGTGGGATTTTAGAGGTCCAGATGCCAAAGAAACAGCAAAACATCACACCATTCATTTAAAAGAATTTGCAACTATAGAAAACTTGACTTTTTACGAAATCGACATCAAAGAAAATAACCCAATGTTAGTTGCTGCATTTATTACTGTTGATGAAAAAGATATGAAAATTTACAGAGATGCTTTAAAACCTCAAAGAGGTGAAATTGCTGAATAAAATCGAATACAATGCAAACTACAAAACTAACCTCTAAAAGTATTTTACCTTTAACCTGCTCAAGATCTGGAACTTGCTGTTTTGGAAAAGCTGTCATGTTAAATCCTTGGGAAATAGTTTGTTTTAGCAAAGCCAAAAAAATTACACCCAGAGAATTTAGAGATTTATATTCAGAATTTGGTGGAATTCAATTACGTTTTGATGGCAAAGAAGATAAAAAAGGTCAAAAATCTTGTAGCCAATATATTCCTAATTTTGGTTGTAGTGTTCATGAAGGTCGTCCTTTAGCTTGTAGATTATATCCTTTAGGTCGCCAAATTCAGTTTGATAAAGCTCAGTATATTTTTGAAGGGACAACTTTTCCATGCTTAACAGATTGTGCTGAAGTTTTGGAATTGCCAAAAATGTCTGTTGGTGATTATTTAAAAGGACAAAAAGCAGATCTGTTCGAAAAAGCGCAAGATGAATATTTAATTGTGATGCAAAATATTGCTGATATTGGTTTTGAGTTGTTTTTAGATTCTGGTTTATCCGAATCTGGAGATACAGAAACTTTAAAAGAATGGCGAAAACTAGGAAATGAAACTCCTGAAATAGTTGCACAAAAAATCGGCAAAGATTGGTTAGATGCTTTAACGATTCCAGAAATTACGAATGAAACTGAAAACCCAGTAGTATTTGCAAAAAAACATAACGATTTACTTTTAGAAAAAGCTCAACAACAATTTGGAAGCCTACAAACCTTTGAAGAATTGCACAAAGCTTCTGTTTTAATGATTGCAACTGCCTTACATTTGGCAAAAAGTTTAGGTGCAGACACCAAAGGAATCGCTGATCATTGGATTGAAACTGCGAAAAGTTTTGGTGGTAAATAATTTTAGAAATACTTAATGCATTCAATAAACGAAAAACTAATCTACTTTTTCCTAACTATACTTTTTTTTGGAAGTACGATATACTTATTGATTGGAACTGGATCAAGATTTCTGATTGTTATTCCCTTCATTATTTACGTAATTTTAATAATAAAGATTGCTCGGAATAAAAAAATTCTAAAATTTGTAAAGAATGATTTTAATGAACTTGGGTATGAGTTAATTTCTGAGAGGTCTTTAAAAAAATTTGAATCTGAAATTGAAATAAAACCAGCTATTCTGACAACTGGAAATACGCCTATAAAAAATTATAAAAATAAATACAAACGGATTTTTATTGCAAAAACTAAAAAAGGTCAACTTTTTGAACTTAATACAATTGTGACTGAAAATAAAGATGGCAAAATAAAAATTGAAATAAAAGAAAAGAAGAAACTTTAGCTTATCCTCTAAATAGTTGCTTTATTAATGATTAAGTATTCATGATCTCATTTTTATTAGTTTAAATTTCTACGTTAGTAAAAACGAAAATCCCATAATAAAAATAAAATAACGAGTTTAAAAAATCTATTTCCACTTAATTCCACAACCAACACTAGGTTTCTGATTTTCTAAAACTGGGTTATTTTCTAATAAATTTTCTAAAGCATTTCTAAGATCAATTCCTGTTACTGGTTTTCCATTTCCAGGTCTAGAATCATCTAACTGTCCATGATAAATGGCTTTTAAATTTTCATCAAAAGCATAAAAATCTGGAGTACAAGCAGCATCGTAACTTTTAGCTACTTCTTGAGTTTCATCATACAAATAAGGAAAAGGATACTTTTCATCTTTTGCCAATTGCTTCATGAATTGAGGTGCATCTTGTGGATAATTCTCAACGTCATTGGCACTTATTGCAATAAAATTAATTCCTTTTTGTTGATACTCATTTGCCATTTTAACCAATTCAGCATTTACGTGAATTACAAAAGGACAATGATTACAAATGAACATAATAACCGTTCCTTTTTCTCCTTTTAATTGATGTAAAGAATAGTTTTTATCATCAACTGTATTTAATAAAGTAAAATCTGGAGCTTTTGTTCCGTTTTTAAATTCGTTAGATTCTGCTCTTGCCATAA
>CAXBPL010000138.1:0-4858 GCA_963977615.1 uncultured Polaribacter sp.
TAAAATCCAGTGGTCAGTAATGGCCGTGCGGGTTCAAGTCCCGCCTTCAGTACAAAAACCGTAACATTTATTTGTTACGGTTTTTTTTATGGATATATACTAATACAATAAATGAGAATTTGCTCTGCTTTTAATAACTACTCAAAATCAAAGATCATTGTGTTAATTGCATCTACAATTTTCTTTAAATTTTAAAGTTTTAAAGTTTTAGGGTTTTTTCATAGAAACAACTGTATTAAATTATTTTAGATTGATTTGAATAAAAAACAACTCTCATTATTTGACGAGAAAGTATACTCATCATATTCGTGAGTTTATTAGATAGGAAGTATCGCCCTAAATATTCAAAAATATTTTATAATACAATTTTAAAAACCCTTAGAAATTCTAGTAACTTTTATATAAAAAGCTCCCCAATCTTCTTTTTCTTTAGAAGTAAACCAAGCGCTCATATCAGTTTTTCCTTCAGTAAAATTACCTTCAAAAACTATTGATTTTGCATCTACATCAACTTGCTTTTCTTGTTTCCAAGCACCTATTTGAACACCTCCTTTTGTAAAATTCATGTTTCTACCTTCACTTATTGCTTCTGTAGCTAATGTTGCAGGTCTTCCTTTTACAGAATCATTAATTGCCAACCCAGATTCTAAAGGCCATCTACTAATTTCTATTTGATATTTCCCTGAATGCTCAAATTCTACCGTAAAATGTCCTCCCATAGGATTCTTTTTTGCTTCTCTAATAAAATCTTGATTCCAAGGGATTTTAGAATCATGTATATGTGTATCATGACAAGTTAATTCAATTGGGTTTTGATTATCTGAGCCTAAAATAATTACTGGAAATTGATTAAATTCTGAAGAGACTGAACTCCACCATTCTTCATAATGATTTCTCATCTTGCTTACAATTTTCGGGAATTGCATTGCTATATCATTTTCTTGACCTTTATCATTAGAAATATCATACAACTCAGTTCCATTTACAAGACGCAATTTATTGCTCATAACCGTACTTTTTCTCCATTTAACTGGACTTTGAACTCGTTGAGAATCTGTAATTAAATATTCTCTACCAATTGTTTCCTTATCACCTAAAAGCAAAGAAGAAATATCTGAACCATCCATTTTCTTTTGTCTTTCTGGCAATTCTAAATCACACAAAGTTGCTAATGTTGGTAAAATATCTAAATGAGCTGTTAAATCAGTAACATCTTTTCCTCCTTTAATATTTTTATCAGGATAAGAGATAAAAAACGGAACCCTATGTCCTCCTTCATACTCGCTATTTTTAGTACCTTTCATTCCACCATTAAAACCATATAATTTACCCCCTACTGTTTTATAACCAGAAGCAGTTCCATTATCAGTCATAAAAATTACAATCGTATTATCTGCAATCTTTAAATCTTTTAACTTCTTTTGAAGTTTAGCAAAATTTTCATCAACATTTGTAATCATTCCATAAAATATTTTTTGAAATTCTGGAATGTCTAAATCTTTATATTTGTTGTAATATTCTTCTGGTACATTATAAGGTAAATGTGGCGCGTTTGTAGAAATATAAGCGAAAAACGGTTTGTCTTTCTTGTCTTCAATATATTTTATTGCCTCATCAAACCAAACATCTGTACAATATCCTTCGTATTTTGTAGGAACTCCATTTTTTAAATATGTGTCATCAAAATAATCATTATTCCAATAATCTGGAGTTTGACCCACACCTCCTCCTCCATGAGCAATTGTGTATTTAAAACCCTTATCTTGTGGTCTTGAAGGGTACGAGTCTCCTAAATGCCATTTACCAAACATCGCTGTTTCGTAACCATTTTCTTTAAACACATCTGCCATTGTAACCTCGTCTTTTCTCAAAATTGAAACGCCACCAATTGTATGCCAAACACCAACTCTATTTGCATATCTACCTGTCATTAAACCAGATCTTGAAGGCGCACAAGTTGGTCCAACATGAAAATCTGTTAGTCTTACAGATTCGTCATGAAACTTATCTAAAGCAGGTGTTTTAACCAATGTATTTCCATGAACAGCAATATCTCCATAACCTTGATCGTCTGTAATTACAACAATTACATTAGGTCTTTTTGTTTTTTGAGAAGTTGATGTTGCTTTTGATTGAGAAGTACATGAAACTGTAATTCCTGCAAGTACAATTAGTAATGCTATTTTTTTATTCATTTTAATTATTTTTTAAAACTAGGTATTGAGTTTTCTTTTTACTTATCAGCTTTTAAACTTATTTAGGCAAATCTTTCTTCCAATCTTTCCACAATATTTTAAGTTCAGTTACAAGCTGTTTATTATTTTCTGCTAAATTATTTTTTTCAAACGGGTCTTTAGAAATATTGTATAACTCTTCTCTACTAATTTTCTCATTGAAAAGTAATTTCCAATCCTTATTTCTGACAGCTCCTTCTGCCCAATGATTTGTTTTTACCTTTGGAAAACGCCATTCCCAAAATAATGGTTTTGTTCTTTTAAAAGTTTTATTTTCTAATATTGATGTGATATTTTCCCCATCAATATTATAATCTTTAGGTAAATCTATTTTTGCTAAACTGGCAAATGTTGGTAATAAATCTACAGTAGAAAGTACACTTGTAGAATCTACTTTATTTTCTTTTACATGATTTTTCCATTTAACAATGAATGGAACAACAACACCACCTTGTAAAATGTCAACTTTTCTGCCTTTTAAACCTGCTGTTGATCCTGCTTCTAATGAAGGTCCATAAGCTGCAGGGCCATTATCACTAGAAAATATAATTAATGTGTTTTCATCTAAACCCATTTCTGTTATCGACTTTAATAGCCTTCCTACATGAAAATCTGCATCTTTTAAAACAGCATAATACGTTTCTTTATTTTGAGATAAATTTTTAAATGGTTTACGTTGCTCTTCTGAAGGCCATAAAGGTGTATGTGGATCTTTCAACCAAAGGTTGATAAACATTGGTTGTTTTCCTTTATTTCTTTTGATAAAATCGATTGTTTCATCTACAACAACTCTACTGGAACTTTGTACCCAAACTGTATCATTATCCATATATCTTGTTGTTGGCCATTTTTGATCACCTCTCCAAGTGGGTCCATTTCCATTCCAAACGCGTGTTTCATCATAACCATATACTTTTGGTTCTGGTGCATTTGGATCTCCATTTGGCAAACCTCCACCACCTAAATGCCATTTACCAAAATGAGCTGTTTTATAACCTGCTTTTTGCATTGTTTTTGGAAAGTAAAGAGGCAAAGAATCGTCTAAATAATCTGGCATATTTCTTTTCACATTCAAATCATGTGGTGCAAAATGACCATGTACATTATGTCTTGCAGGAAAATGACCTGTTAAAACAGAAGATCTGCTTGGAGAACAAACACCACTCGCAACATGAAATTGTGTATATCTTGTTCCTTCAGCAGCCATTTTATCTATATTTGGCGTAACTACTTCTTTGTTGCCATAAACACCTAAATCTCCAAAACCCCAATCATCTGCAAAAATAAAAATGATATTAGGTTTTGTACTTTCACTTGTTTTTGAAACTTCTTTTTTTAAGTTTTTACAAGAAAACATCGAAAATACAACTAATAATATGATGATATATTTTAACGGGGATATGCTCATATTTATTTTTTAAAAGTTTCTGTTTTCTGTTGATTGTTTAAAATTGTCGCTAATTCATTTACTTTTTCAGGAAATTTACTTGCCAAATTAGTCGTTTGTCCAACATCTTTTTTCAGATTAAAAAGTTGAATTGTATCATTCGTTTTTTCAAAATTTCTTTGTTCTGAAAACCATTTTGGAATTCTTGTATGATACCCATCTTTATTGTTGATGTACAGCCAATCTCCTTTTCTAATGGCATATTTTGTTGCCCAAGTATTATGAATAAGGTTTTCTCTTACAGGTTTATCAGCATCTTTTAACCAAACATCAGAAAAATTATAACTATCATGTTGAAAACCTTTTGGTAAATCGCTTTTTGTAATTGATGCTAATGTATTTAGTAGATCTATTTGACTAAATAATTGATGATTTTTAGTCCCAGCTTTTATTTTACTTGGCCATTTTACAATAAATGGTACATGATGTCCACCTTCATAAACATCTCTTTTTACGCCTCTAAAAGGATTAGAACTATTGTGATTGTAGTTTTTAATTCGATCATAAGCATATTTTTCTGTTCCATTATCTGCAGTAAAAATAACGATGGTATTTTCATCTGCATTTATCGATTTTAAAGCTTGTAAAATTTGCCCAACTGCATCATCTGTTTGATAAACAAAATCTCCATAAGGACCTGCTTTACTCTTTCCTCTAAATTCTTTATTAGGAATTATTGGTGCATGAGGAGAAGGAAATGCCATGTATAAAAAGAAAGGTTTCTCTGCCTTTTCTTGATTTTTGATAAACGTAACAGCAGAACTTGTAACTGTTGGTAAAACTTTATAAAAATCCCAGTCTTTAACTGCTGGTCCTGGTCTTAACTCCCAATTACCTTCTAATGCAAAATCCTCTTTAGGATGTTGTAAAGTTATGGTTGGCACTTCTACAACCTTATCATTTTTTATCCAAGTATAAGGAGGAAAATTGATTGTTCCATCACCAAAATAAGAATCGAATTAATTTCATGAATTTAATTCGATTTTTTCCAGTCGATTTTTGCTTTCTTGTTTTCTAAATCTACTCAAATACTTGCGTGCTCATAATTTCTGGTTAAAATCCATCCATTTGTTTGCATGTCGTTTAAAGGTTTTGAAAAGGCAATAACAATAGAAAATATAAAAACAAAAAAACCAAGCATTTCTGCTTGGTTTTATAACTTGTAAAAATATCTAAA
>CAXBPL010000139.1:0-4754 GCA_963977615.1 uncultured Polaribacter sp.
GCACAAGATTTCCTTCCATTGTTAGGAACAGATTATGTAGAATTTTATGTGGGTAACGCAAAACAATCTGCACATTTTTATAAAACAGCTTTTGGGTTTCAATCTTATGCATATAAAGGTTTAGAAACTGGCTCAAAAGATTCTGTGAGTTATGTATTAACGCAAGATAAAATCAAAATTATTTTAACAACGCCTTTAAATAGCAAATCGCCAATAAACGACCATATTGTAAAACATGGAGATGGAGTAAAAGTGGTTGCACTTTGGGTAGAAGATGCTAGAAAATCGTATGAAGAAACGATAAAACGTGGTGCAAAATCTTATATGGAACCAACTGTCGAAAAAGACGGATTTGGTGAAGTTGTAAGAGCAGGAATCTATACGTATGGAGAAACTGTACACATGTTTGTAGAGCGTAAAAATTATCATGGCACATTTTTACCAGGTTTTCAAAAATGGGAATCAGACTATAATCCACCAACATCAGGATTAAAATATATAGATCATATGGTTGGTAATGTTGGTTGGAACCAAATGAATACTTGGGTAAAATTTTATGAAGATGTTATGGGTTTTGTTAACTTTTTATCTTTCGATGACAAGCAAATTCATACAGAATATTCAGCATTAATGAGTAAAGTAATGTCCAATGGAAATGGACGAATTAAATTTCCAATAAACGAACCAGCAGAAGGAAAAAAACGTTCTCAAATTGAAGAATATTTAGATTTTTATGAAGGAGCAGGAGTGCAGCATATTGCAATGGCTACTGACGATATTATAAAAACAGTATCACAGTTAAAAGCTAATGGGATTGAATTTTTATCAACTCCACCAGAAGAATACTACAAATCTGTACCTTTAAGATTGCAGGAATTTAAACATGAATTAGCTGAAGATATCGAAAAACTAAGAGGTTTGGGAATTATGATAGATGCTGATGAAGAAGGTTATTTATTACAAATTTTCACAAAACCAGTTGAAGATAGACCTACCTTGTTTTTTGAAATTATTCAAAGAATGGGAGCAAAAGGATTTGGAGCAGGGAATTTTAAAGCACTTTTTGAATCCATAGAAAGAGAACAAGCAAAAAGAGGAACGCTTTAATTAGTAGCCAGTTTTTTAGATTATAAATATTTATAGACCTCACAGGTTTTCAAAATCTGTGAGGTCTTATTTTTAAAAACAATCATATCTTTGTTAATCAATCATCAATAATGGAAAGAGAAGAAATACTAAAAGCAATTGAAGAAAAATACGATAAATTAGGTGTTCCTGTAGAGGCAATGCTAGAAGGTTTATTGTGGAGTAAACCAATTACTTATTGGGATTATATTCAAACAGATTCACTTTTAGGTTTGCAAACACAAAGAACAGATCAACCAGATGAAATGGTATTTATTATGTACCATCAAGTTAATGAGTTGTTATTTAAAATGATTTTGTGGGAAATAGAGCAAGTTGCAAAAGCTACAGAAGTTTCTGCGGATAAATTTTCGATGCATTTAAATAGAATTAGTAGATATTTTGATATGCTTTGTAGTTCTTTTAATGTAATGGCAGATGGCATGGAAAAAGAACAATATTTAAAATTCAGAAACACATTAACACCTGCAAGTGGTTTTCAATCAGCACAATATCGTAAAATTGAGTTTGCATCAACAGAATTAATTAATTTAATAGATGCACGTTTTAGAGATAAAATAGATAGAAATTCATCATTTAAAAATGCTTACAATCATTTGTACTGGCAAGCAGCTGGTAAAAATTATACAACTGGGCAAAAATCAACTTTGTTAAACCTTTTTGAAGAAAAATATTTAGGAGAGTTTATCGATTTTATGGAAGATTATAATGATATTAATTTATCACTTAAATTTAAGCAATTACCAAAAGAAACTCAAGAAAACGAAGATTTAATAAAGGCAATGCGTCATTATGATTATACTGTAAACGTAAAATGGGTAATGGCTCATTACAATGCAGCAGCAAAATATATTGGTGGTAGCGATTCCGATTTAAAAGCGACAGGAGGCAGTAATTGGCGAAAATATATGCATCCAAAATACCAACGAAGAATTTTTTATCCCTATTTATGGAGCGAAGAAGAATTAAAAAATTGGGGAACATTTTAAATTAAAATGTTCATATAGTTATATTTTCATTCAAAAATAAATCTTCATTTTTGTGAAATTTATTATTATTTTTATGTGATTTTTAATTATTAAAGAAACGTTAAATTGCTCATTATAAATTAATGGGAAACGTATTTTTATGTCTTTGGAATGGTAATTGTCAATAGTTTTTTATAAGTTTGATAACTATGAAAAAAAATATCCTAATTGTTTTACTTTTTGTAATTACATTTTCTATCTCAGGACAAGAAAAAAAAGCACCTTACAAGAGTGGTGAATGGCTTCGCTATAAAATGAGTTACAGTGGTTTTTTAAGAGCTGGAACTGCAATTTTAGAAGTTAATGAAACAGAATATCAAGGTAAAAAAGTATTGCATGCTAAAGGTACAGGTTGGACTTCTGGAATGATAAAATGGTTTTTTGAAGTAGATGATGTTTATGAGTCTTATTTTGATAAGGACAATGTAAAACCTTATTTATTTAAAAGAAAAATCGACGAAGGTGGTTATAAGAAACACAGAATAACCTCTTTTAATTATGATTCTCAGCAAGCTTATATTCAGGATTTCACAAATCAAAAAGATACATCAGTAGCATTTACAAATGTGCAAGATATGATGTCTTCTTTTTATTATTTAAGAAATATAGAAACCAAAAACTTAAAAAAAGGAGATGAAGTAGCTTTAGATATGTTTTTAGATGCTCAAGTTTATCCTTTTAAACTTCGATTTTTAGGTAAAGAAGTTTTGAGAACAAAATTCGGAAAGGTTAATGTTTTAGTATTTAGACCCTTAGTTCAGTCAGGTAGAATTTTTAAAGAAGAAGAAAGTGTAACGATTTGGATTACTGATGATGCTAATAAAATTCCAATAAAAATGCAAGCTTCTTTATCTGTTGGTTCTTTAAGAGCTGAATTAGAAGATTATAAAGGATTGGCAAATTCCTTTGAAAAAATTTAGAAAATTTTAACGAAACTCTTTTAGCAAGTTCTATTATTAGATTCTTTATAAATCAATTTTATTTGTACTTTTGAAACCGATCTTTAAATAGTACAATTTTCTTGAAAAAAGCACTGATTCTTCTAGCATTTATTATATCATTTTCTTCTTGTAAAAAAGATGAAATTAAGCCTATTGTTGTTCCTGAAATAATAGAGCCAGTTCCAGAAATTAGGTATGGCTATAACCTTGATGACTTTAATGTTATTCAAGATACCATAAAAAGTGGCGATAGTTTTGGAGCAATTTTAGATAAACATCATGTGATGTATCCTAAAATTAACGAGATTGCAACATCTGTAAAAGAAATTTTTGATGTGAGACGAGTTAGAGCAGGCAAGCCTTATACTATTTTAGCAAGCAAAGATTCTACAAAACAAGCACAAATTTTTATCTATAAACATGATAAAATAAATTCAACGATTTTAGATTTCAAAGACTCTACAATTACTGCAACTTTATATAAGAAACCAATAATAATTATCGAAAAAGAAATAGAAGGTGTAATTAATTCTAGCCTTTCTGCAACTATGGATAGTTTGGGTTTAAGTACCAATTTAACTTGGACAATTGCAGATATTTATGCTTGGACGTTAGATTTCTACAAGCTTCAAAAAGGAGATACATTTAAATTTGTGTACGAAGAAAAATATATTGAAGATTCTACTTTTGCAGGATATGGAAAAGTAAAATCGGCAGTTTTTAAACATAAAGGAAACGATTTATACGCATTTCGTTTTCTAGCAGATTCCATTTTAAATATTCATGAGTATTATGATGATAAAGGAAAAATGTTACGTAGTCAGTTTTTAAAAGCACCTATAAAATTTCAATATAGAGTTTCATCAAGATATAATTTAAAAAGAAGAATTGCTTATTATGGAAACAAAATAAGACCTCACAGAGGAACCGATTTTGCTGCAAGATTAGGTACTCCAATTATCTCTACAGCAAACGGAACTGTTGTAGAATCTACAAGAAGAGGTGGTAATGGAAAATTTGTAAAAATTAAACATAATAATATTTATTCTACCCAATATTTACACATGCAAAATCAAAATGTAAAAAAGGGAGATTACGTAAAACAAGGAGATATTATTGGTTGGGTTGGCATGACAGGAAATACTGGAGGTCCACATGTTTGTTATCGTTTTTGGAAAAATGGTAGAGAAGTAGATCCTTTTAAAGAAAAATTACCAGCAGCTAAACCATTGGCAAAGGATGTAGAACCAATTTTTTATAAGTTTATACAGCCATTAAAATATCAGCTAGATTATAAAAGAATACCAGTTAAAAAACCAGAAAAAGTTACAGAAATTGTAGCGCAAAACTAAATTATGGCTTTAAAAAATATCAATCCAACCAAAACAAATGCTTGGGCAGCATTAACAAAACATTTTGACGAGAATAAAAACATCAATATAAAAGATTTATATAAAGATGATAATAGAAAACAAGAGTTCTCTTTAGAGTTTGATGATTTATTGGTTGATTTTTCAAAAAATAGAGTTACAAAAGAAACGATAGATTTATTAGTAGATTTAGCAAACGAAGTTGATTTAAAAGATGCTATTGAAAAACAATTTTCTGGAGAAATTATAAATGTAACAGAAGGTAGAGA